>CAZUOC010000160.1:5257-5590 GCA_964622335.1 uncultured Ignavibacteriaceae bacterium | reverse complement strand
GCTTAAAAATTCTTTTTCGGTTGGTTATGCAAATTATGACTGGCTAAAAAGAGACACTGATTTGGATCCGTTAAGAAATGAACCTGAATTTATTGAAATAATGAAAGGGAAATAGAAAAAGTCGAGTGCGTATACACGTCGGCTTAAAATGCTTTGTTAGGCTAATTTTACAATGCCTGACAAAACTACTCCTTTTTTCAAACAGGTTCGAATAGTATTCCCTAATATAATTTTCGGGCAACTTATCGAATAGATATGATCCGTACATAAATGTATGAATCCATAGGCCATCATTTTTTCCATCATGCATCTTCCATTCAACATATTTGTTAA
>CAZUOC010000160.1:0-5247 GCA_964622335.1 uncultured Ignavibacteriaceae bacterium | reverse complement strand
GTTTGGCCCTGGGGCCGGTCACACCGAAAGTCATTTGATTCCCTTTCAACTCTAGCCGACATTTCCTGGATTACTATTTCTACAGCATAGCAATTCTTAATTTCTTCTATTCTTATTTCCCTAGCATTTGGTTGAATACATTTATTAAAGACATTTAATACTTTACAACGTTCTTCTTCATCTTCTATGATTCTAGCATTCCCATAACATATCACACTGTTACTATGTGCATGACAAACAGCTCCCTGCGGATGAGGAACGAAATGTCCCAAATGACGACCTATGGTAAAACAGACTTTCGGATTTTGCCGAATGCAATCAAGCTTTTTACCACTTTTGGCACAATGAAATAATATTTTACCATCGCAATAACCATATGTTATGGGAACAGTATATGGAATATTATCGACTGACATACTTAAAAATCCCAAGTTCTCTTCCGTTAATAGCTTCTCTATTGTTTTTTTTGACTCAATAAAATTTCTTGTTAATGACATGTCAAATGTCCTTTTATATTGTCAATGCCCCTAACATTTAAGCGACTAATATTCCACCCAAAATAACAACGCCGGTTTTTTTAATGCACTTTTATTAATAAATCAATTTAAAGAGGTTAATCAGTTTTACACGGCAAATTAATTTTGAAAAACATAATTCTAACGCCATATCAAACGACCGTATTGAAGATAGAGTTCCTTTTGAATTGCAGACTAGGAACAACATTTAGTTTATAGATAAGCAAATATAACTATTCCTTTTTTTCAAAAAGGTTCGAATAATATTTCCTAACATAATTTTCGGGTATCTTGTCGACCGGATATGAACCGTGTCCTAATACATGGACCCATCGACCGTCCCTTTTTTCCAGAACTCCAGTCCGAAAAACGTTTTCCGTACAAGACTCCTTACCTTTATAGGAGGTACAGTCATCGATAAAACATGAATACCATGCCACATCCCCAGAATGAGAAAACACAATGCGTAAATCCTTGAATTCGAAGCGAGTTCCACGGAAATCAGGATCTCTCCATACTTCGGCATAAGCCTTAAAATTATCCAAGCCAATCACTATGCTGTTTGAAAACAGCCAGAAATCGAGCATATTATCGGCCCACAGCCGGAACATGGCGTCGAAGTCCTTTTCTATTGCCCAGCCGATCGATTGTACTATAGTTTTTTTCACCGCTTCATAATCTGGTGATGTATTCCCTTGGGCAGCCACTTTGTCGGTATAAGTAAGTGCGAAGAGCAAAACGAAAAAAATCATTATAAATTGTTTTTCCATTATATACCTCACGATTCAGTATTATTGATTTACACTAAAGCGTTCCAACGCTCACCCAAGTATAAATCCTTTCTTTCAAAAGAAATTGTAAAAATTAGACATGCTGAAGCAATCAATAGACTGAGTTTTGCGTTTCGAAAAATTCCTTAGGGGACAAATCAGTAATTGTCTTGAAATCATGAATAAAGTGAGCTTGATCATAATATCCACAATCAAATGACAGGGAAGTATAACTTCTATGGCAATTGTTTTTTTTCTTTTGTAAAACATTCTGAAATCGAACAATACGTAAATACTGCTTAGGATTTAAACCGATAAATTCTGAAAATTTCCTTTCAAATTGCTTAATACTCAAACAGGAAATTTCAGCTAATGTTCTAATTGAAATCTGCCCTTCGTAATTATTTATGGTTTTAAATGCCGTGCTGATTTGTTTATGACTTTTGTAGTTTTGTATTAGTTTTTTTAGAAGGAAATCCTCTATGAGCTCTATACGTTGATGGATCGATTTTGCTGTTTGCAATTTATTTTCAATTTCCAGAGCTTTGTTCTTTATAATATATTCTAAAGCAATATTCTCATTTTTAATTTCATTCATTGGTATTTTGAAGAACACACCTGCTCCAAATGGTTTAAATACAATAAAAATCATCCCTGTTTTGCCGGCAAGACCTAAATCATAATAATTTGTTTGTTGTCCACATATAACTGTCTTCGGTTCAATATACGGTAGTCCATTTCGTTTTTGAAAAAGAGATGGATTATTATAATGAAATACTAAAACAATGCTACCATATGTGTAAATCCTGTGTTTGGGAAGAAAATCAATTGGATAATCAGTTTCTATAATATGATAGCGACTAATAAATTGATCCAGAATTCCGCTAGGTTTCACTATTTGATGAAGTATTTTCATTTATTTTTATTATACCCAAATGTTCTCAAATATAAGTTAAAAAAATTATCTTATTGCGCACAAGCAGTTATTTATATTTATAGCCTAACTATTACTTATACCGAATTAGTCACTCAAAATTTTGATGATATTCCGGATTTTTTTTCGGGAATATAATCTTTTACTAAAACCAATATTTTTAACTAAATCATAAGATAGAATTACTTAAATCCATTATTGATCATTTGATACTGAAAATATATCAGCAAAAAATTCGGGAATATAACTTTTTAACATGGAGACTAAATATTTTCACTTCCGGCAATGCTGTTCCCACCAACTCGCCCCCGCCGGTTATTTAAACGGGGTATTAAATTATTTGCCTATAAAAAATAGGAGAACTGATTTAAAGAAACAATCTTATTTTGTAAAGAGGGATTTCATAAATGAAACCCCTACAAATAATTTCTAATGAAAAGAATATTTATTTGTTTACTAATCTATAGCTTACGAATGCAAGGTTATTACTGTCAGGTGACCACGAAGGGACATTGATAGTTCCCTGTCCGCCAAAAAGTTTTGCAAGCACCTGGATTTCACCACCGCCAGCAGGCATAAGTCTTAGCATTACATTTTTATTTCCCGGATGACCCTTTACATCATTTTCATAAGAAAGAAAAACAATCCATTTGCCGTCGGGGGAAGGATGAGCAAACCAATTATTGAATTCATCTTTTGTAATTTGTTCCTGGTCACTGCCGTCTGTCTTCATTCTCCAGATCTGCATTGTTCCGGTCCGTTCAGAATTAAAGTAAATATATTTTCCGTCAGGTGAATAATCAGGTCCATCATCTAAACCTGGTGCCGTAGTTAATCGTGTTTCTTCACCTCCATTTACAGGGATAGTGTAAATATCGAATTCGCCGTTGCGTTCGGCACAATATGCCAAAGTCTTTCCATCCGGTGACCACCCATGCCAGTAGGAGGGACCGGCTTCAGTAATTTGTTTTAGTGTACCTCCCTCAATTTGTAAAATATAGATCCGTGATTTATTGTCTTCATTTGATTGATCGCTTATTGCTAATTGAGTTCCATCCGGTGAAATGCCATGATCATTATTGCATTTTATAGCAAAGTCCGTGTTAATTAATTCCAGTGTTCCGCCTTCAATAGGAATTTTGTAAATCTTTCCTTCTTGATTAAAGAGCAAATATTTCCCATCACGTGACCAGTTAGGTGCTTCAAAATGTTCTTCAGCATGGTATACAACACGCCTGTCTGTCGAAGCAATTGCTATTGTTTCAAGTGTACTTTCAAGCATTGTTTCTTCCTCTTTGTTAGATTTTCCGTTTTCTATTATGACATTAGAGAAAACAGCTTTTTCAATTACTGTACTGTCATGTGCACAAACTCCGAGACCAATGTAAAATGGTTCATTAAACTTTAATCTAAACGAACCGCCTGCAGGTTGGATCTTTCCATCTTCGGTTGCGACAGACATAAAAACATAATTGCCCTCTTTTTCTATCTTCACTCTTGTCGGGGCATTAACATTTGATTGTATTTCATGCGTGACAGCACCTTGTTCGTCACGGTATTGAAGAGAAGTAAGACCATTTCCATGAACTGCTACATCTGCATAAGCTGAAGATGGATCGAGACTTTGTCGAATTAATAAGCAGGCTTTTCGATGCGGATCTCCGCCCGTTCCTATCCATTTAATATCTGCTGCGAGTGAAACATCTCCTGAAACTTTCTTCCAGACGAAATGAAAAGCGTCGATAGTAGACCACATGTTTACTCCGCTACCTGCAATAGTGTAGCTCTGTTCATTCTCATTATATTCTACAGAGCCGGGATGAAGAACATGCCCCACATCTTCATCCTTTTCAAAAATTCCGATTGAGTTTTGTGAAAAAACTGTTTCTGCTGAAAGAAGAAGTAAAATAAGTAGGAGAAATGAAAATGTCTTTAGAAAATTCATTGAGAATCTCCAGGTAATTTTATTTTAAAAATTTATTCATTTAAAAGGAATATTCTGCTTGTTCAGATCTTCTCCTTTATAAAAATCGGGATCAACATTCTTAAAATATTTTACAGCCCAAATAATCTGCCCGGTATGATAAGACATATGTTCAACCACGTGAATGAGTGTATCAACACCCGAAATTTTATTTCCCTGGATATGATAAATCCTCTTTAAAGAATCTTCATTCAAAGATTCGATAACTTCTACAGCCTTATTTATAGTTGAAAGAAAATTTTCTTTTAATCGCTTTTTTGAATAATCCGGTTTGCCTGTAAACTCAAGATCTCTTTCTCTTTTAAGATATGTGTTCCCCATGCCTGAAATTATATATTGGGAAATATTTCCAATAAGGTGAAACAGCAAATTGCCATAACTAACAAGTTGTGGAGAAAAATCTTTCCACATCTCTTCTTCGTCAAGATAATCAATACACTTAATAATTTTATCAGAGTTTATTTTTATTCTGTCAATTGATGTTTTGATAACTTCGTTTGGAATCATTTTCTTATTCCCTTTGTAGGGACACAGCACGCTGTGTCCCTACATTATAAATTGATTAACCCATCACAACCAAAACTTCGTTTTTCTCTTTCATCTTATCTAAAGGAATTAAATTACCATCAACTTTTTTATTATTGATTGTAATTTTCTTCACACCTTTTTGAACACCCTTCGGGTTCTTTATTGTGATATTAAGATTTTTATTTCTGAATCTTCTTGCGATTTTTATTCCTTTCCAATTGGATGGAATGCAGGGATCGATTCTTAATCCGTTGTAATCAGGTTGAATGCCGAGTATAAATTGAGTTGCTGTATAATATGCCCACGATGCTGTTCCGGTTAACCAGGGCAAGCGCGAAGCACCATAGCGCGGACTATATTTGCTGTTTGTAAACTGGGAATAAACATAAGGTTCAATTTCTCTTAGTTCGGCTTTTTTGTTATAAGCGGAAGGCATAAATCTTCTGTAATATTCATAAGCCTGGTTGCCTCTGCCCAAAAGTGTTTCCGCAATTATTACCCAGCTTTGCGTGTGAT
>CAZUOC010000159.1:0-5591 GCA_964622335.1 uncultured Ignavibacteriaceae bacterium | reverse complement strand
GGATTCCAATCAATATAAAGAGGCTTTATTTTCGTTCTTAAAAAATGATCGGGACAAGATGTCCCCAATTCTGCTAATTTTTCAGCATCATTGCTGTTTACAAATCGCAAAATTCTTTCATCACTTTGAATCGTACCAATAAATTTATTTTTCTTAGATATCATTCCCCGCAGTTTGGGAAGAATTTTAGATAATATCTCAAATCTCTTTTCATCAGGCAATGATTGATACTTTTGTCCGCCAAACGTTTGCTCTCCTTTATTATGAGCTTCAATATATTCCGCCGCTTTTTCTATAATTGAAAGAGTTAGCTCATAACACTTCTTATCATCATTTGCCCAGTTGATTAAGCCGTGCTGTCCGAGGACTAATCCTTTCAGGTTAGGATTTTTCTTACATTCTTCCTGAAGAATTAAACCGAGATCAAAACCCGGTCTTTGCCATTTGACCCACCCTATCTCATCACCAAAAATTTCTTTTGTAATTTTTTCAGAATTTTTTGCTGCAGCAACAGCTATAACCGAATCCGGGTGCATATGATCAACATGTTTAAAAGGAATAAAAGAATGAAGCGGTGTATCGATAGAACTTGCTCGTGGATTAAGGTTGAATACAGTATGTTTATACATCTCGACCATTTTATCCTCAATCTCTGTCTTTGCACCTTTCTCTTCATCATTATTATAAATTTTTTGCAAACCAATTAGAGAATCCTGATACAGAGAAGCAAAGTTTTCTTTCTTAGAAGTTCTCAGATCTCCACCGGAACCTTTTACCCAAAGAACCTCAACATCTTTTCCGGTTAATGGATCTTTCATCATAATTTTAGAAGAAGTATTTCCACCGCCCGTATTGGTAATTCTCTGGTCGTCTCCTAAAATATTAGAGCGGTAAACAAGCCTTTCAACCGGATCAAGCTTTTCAGCAAATTCATCACTCCATTTATAGTTTACATATTTAAAGTTTTTATTTTTATCTGCCATAGTTTTTTCCCTGTTTAGTTTTATTTATTGAATCATGATTTTTATATCGCGCATAAGCTTCATCCCAGGCTTCAATATTTTCAGGTTCATATTTTTTTAGACCTGCCATATTGGAAATAAGCTGACGCGCTTCATTAATATCTTTTAATTCACCAAGAGTGATCAACTGGACAACAGCATTACCAATTACAGTAGCTTCAGCGGGACCAGCTATTACAGGTATACCCGTAGCATTAGCCGTTAACTGGTTCAATAGTTCGTTTTGGGAACCTCCGCCAATTATATAAATAACATCTACTTTTTTACCAGATACTTTTAGAAGTTTATTAAGAGCGCTCTTATATGCTAACGCCAAACTTTCTAAAACACATCGTACTATTTCTCCTTCTGTTTCAGGAACCAGTTGAGAAGTTTTTTTACAAAATTCTTGAATTAATTGTGGATGATTTCCTGAATGCAGAAATATAGGATCATTCGGGGAAATAAAAGACCGTAACGGTTGTGCATAATTAGCAAGATTAGTCAATTCATTATAAGAATAATCTTTCCCTTCTAACTCCCAGCTCCGTCGGCACTCCTGTAAAATCCAAAGCCCCATCACATTTTTCAATAACCTGAACGTTCCATATACACCGCCTTCATTAGTAACGTTGGCTTCTAAAGCAAAATCATTTATTACCGGTTCTTTTACTTCGAGTCCAACAAGGCTCCATGTTCCACTGCTTATGTAAACAAAGTTTTCCCCTTTTGCCGGAACTGCAGCAACAGCACTTCCAGTATCGTGACTTGCAACTGTAAATACAGGAATATCTTGATACTCACCGAGCTTAATGCCTGGCTGGACAATTTCAGGGAAAATATGAGTTGGTATATGTAATTCGTTTAATAAAGATTCTGCCCAATTGCCGGTTAGCGGGTTGTACATTTGTGTAGTTGTCGCATTTGTAAATTCACAGACTTTTGTTCCCGTCAGCCAAAAATTCAGCAAATCCGGAATAGTAAGAAATGTATTTGCATTGGAAATATAAGGCGACTTGCTCTCCACTAAACTCATAATCTGATAAAGAGTGTTGATAGGCATGAACTGAATCCCGGTCTGTCTGAATATTTCTTTTTTAGAGACTACGGAAAAAGTTTTTTCCATCATCTTGTCAGTTCTGCTATCCCGATAATGAACAGGATTACTTAACAAATTATCCTGGGAATCAAGCAAAGCAAAGTCAACCCCCCAACTATCAATACCAATACTAACAGGATTGAATTGTTTTCCTTTTTCAATGCCGGTCTGTACTTCACTCCGGATTTTTGAAACATCAGAATAAAACGTTCCATTATTTTTGACAGGAGTGGTGGGAAAGCGATGCAGTTCATTTAAATGTAACCTTTTCCCATCATAACTAATCCCTGTTACACGACCGGATTCAGCACCTAAATCTATCGATAAGCAAGTTTTTTTATAGCTCATTTATATATTGGTTTAAGTATCCGTCGGATAGCCGCCGCCGGACATTACAGTTCCTCTTTCTTTAGCAATTTTTAAAGCATAATCATCTTTTTTATATGCTTCAATTGGATCAAGATGAATACCCATTTCTTCCCTGACTTCAGCAAGCAAAGGACGTACATCTGTTTCAAAGGCTTCAACTAAAATTCTATGTGCACCTAAAACATCACCAGCAAGTTGAGCATCCTTAAGGGCATTATAATTTACATGCAATGCTTTTGCATAAGCAGTTTGACAATTAATAATGCTATAAATCATCGCTTCAATCTTAGGTTCAATAGTGTGGCTTTGGTCAATCATATATGCCATATTATCTGCAGATGAGCCTGCTGCGATTATTTTTGTATATATATCAAAAAGCTCGAACGGATTTTCTGTTCCAACAATCAAATCATCATCTGCATATTTTCGGGCATTAAAATGAAATCCGCCTAATTTCTTTTCACTCAAAAGAAACGCAACTATATGAGCAATATTCGTTCCCTGTGCGTGATGTCCCGTATCTACCAGCACCTGTGCTTTAGGACCACATTTAAGAGACATTGCGTAAGACATTCCCCAGTCTGCAAGATCTGTATGATAAAATGCAGGCTCAAAAAATTTGTACTCAATTAATAGACGGCTGTCATCTGGAAGATTATCGTAAATAACCTTTAGTCCTTCTTCCAAAAATTCCTTTCTGCGCACAATATCATCCTGTCCGGCATAATTTGTTCCATCGGCAAGCCAGAGACTTAAAATATCACTACCGGTTTCTTTCATGATACTGCAGCATTCTAAAATATGCTCAAGTGCTTTTTTACGGATTTCTTGTAAAGGATTACACAACGAACCTAATTTATACTCCTGGTCCTGAAAAAGGTTGGGATTGATTGCTCCAAGAGTAATTCCTTTTTCTTCTGCATATTGCTTAATTACATGATAATCATCCGATTTATCCCACGGGATATGTAAAGCTACAGAGCCGGCAACACCTGTAAGTTTATGAACGTATGCAGCATCGGAAATTTTCTCATATACGTTTCTTGCGGCACCCGGAAAGGCAAATGTATTAAATCTTGTACCGCTGTTGCCGTATCCCCAGCTTGGCGTTTCAATATGCTGTTTCTTAAGCAGGTTTTTAACTTTTTCGATATTCAATTTTTCTTTATTGTTTTTCATCATTTTTACTTATTGTGATTTTATTAAAAAGATAGTTGTACTCAAAGGACCTTGTGCCCCAATTACTAATGATTGTTCTATATCGGCAGTTTTTGATGGACCGGAAATGAAAACTCCGTAACCTTCATCAAATGAAGATAATTTTTCATAAGCCTCATGCATATTTTCTATAATCTGTTCTTCATTTAAGATGAGAACAAGATGAAGTGTAATAAAAGGAAATACACGATGAGAAATATTTTTTTCTGATATCCAAACTGCTCCATTTTCTGCAACACCAAACTGTGCGTCTAAAATTGCCAGTTCAAGTTGATCAAGTTCTTTAATAGAAGAAATTTCAGCAGGATTAATTGTTGTGATGTTTATTCCTTTTGAAAGAGAAATGATATTATCAGGTTCTCCAAATAAATCTTTGATATGTAATGCAGCATCATTTTTATCTTTTGCAAAAAAAACTTCGCCGCCTGTGGCTTTAATATTTTCTACAAATGAGTTTAATAAATCATTCCCCCTTTTAAAATTTTCACAAACAATTTCCGGAAGTTCTTTAAAAGAAGGTTTGTTCTTTTTTATTGTATTTAAAATGATTTCTCTACTCATCACTTCCTGTTTTTTTTATACCATTCAGTGAAAGTATTTTCAGGTACTTCCGGTAACATTCTATGTTTCGTCCACCCTTTTACCAGGCTATTAGTAATAATTTGTGGTAAAAGGCGTAGAGACAGATTGCCAATTTTACTACTTAATTTAAAAACCGAAGGATTGGCAAAAATACGACTTGAAACAAATATGACAAAACTTTTAATTCTATCTTTATGCGTCTTTTCCGTTATTATTTGTCTCCATTTATAAAGTTGAGTGTGAATATCAATTTTGACAGGACAAACATCTGTGCACGAACCACACAATGACGAAGCAAAAGGGAGTGAGCTGTATTTGTTCATATCAAATCCGGGAGATAAAATAGAACCAATTGGACCTGGAATAGTTGCATTATAACTATGCCCGCCGCTCCTTCTGTAAACCGGACAAGTATTCATACAGGCGCCACAGCGAATACAATGAAGCGAACTTCGGAACTCTGGTCTCCCCAAATGTTTTGAACGACCATTATCAACAATTATAATATGAAATTCATTACGAGCTTTGGGAGAGTGGAAGTGGGAAGAATATGAAGTAATGGGCTGTCCCGTAGCGCTTCTTGCAAGTAGTCTCAAAAATACTCCAAGGTGTTTTTGCATTGGAATTATTTTTTCGACTCCCATACATGCAATATGAAGTTTAGTTGAATGCACTCCCATATCTGCATTGCCTTCATTTGTGCAAACGACAATAGTTCCGGTTTCTGCAACTGCAAAATTGACTCCTGTTATCGCAGCATCTGCATTAAGAAATTTTTGCCTCAAATGTTTTCGAGCTTCCCTTGTAAGATAAACTTCATCACCACCAGATAATTCCGTGTTAAGATGTTGATGAAACAACTCATCGATCTCTTCTCTTTTTTTATGGATTGCAGGCATAACAATGTGGCTTGGGGATTCTTTTGCTAACTGAACTATTCTTTCACCAAGATCAGTATCTACAATATCAATTCCTTTTTTTTTCAGATAATGATTTAATCCGCATTCCTCGGTCAGCATCGATTTGCTTTTAACAACATTCTTAGCATTATGTTCATTAAGAATTTCAAAAACTATTTTGTTATGTTCTTCTGCATCCGAAGCCCAATGAACTTTAGCACCATTTTTTATAGCCTGACTTTCAAATTCAATAAGATATTCATCAAGCTTAGAAAGTGTATGGGCTTTAATCCCTGATGCAAGCTCCCGAAGTTTTTCCCAGCCTTTAACTTTTGATGCAACATTATCACGTTTTTGTCTAACAACCCAGAGTGATTTATCGTGCCAGTTTACACGCTCTTCATCTTCATTAAATATTTCAGC
>CAZUOC010000158.1:0-5597 GCA_964622335.1 uncultured Ignavibacteriaceae bacterium | reverse complement strand
TGTAGATGGAGAACAAATTTTACTGAGCGAATTAAAAGATATAAAAAATCAATACCTGAAAAGTTACGAGTTGTTTGAGAATAGTCTGAATGGAGACAGGGTTTCTTCAATCAGCAGTTTGAGAAAAAAAGCTTTTGGTAAATTCTCAGAGCTTGATTTTCCTACTACAAAAGATGAAGAATGGAAATACACAAGTATTGCTCCCCTTCTCGAACACAATTTTGTACCGAGTCTACAGAAAAAAAGCTTAACAGAAGAACAGGTCAAAAATTTTCTTTTAGAAGGTCTTGATTCAAATGTAATTGTAGTTGTTAACGGATTCTATTCTGAAGAATTAACAACTTTGAAGAACATTCCTAACGGAGTTGAAGTAATGAGCATTGCAAAAGCAATCTCATCAGATTCTCTTTTGGTTAAACAACATTTGGGTAAATATGCTGATTTCACTACTCATATTTTTACTTCTCTCAGCACTGCTTTTACAAAAGATGGTGTATTGGTTCATGTTCCGGAAGGAAAAATTGTTGAGCAGCCGATTCATATTCTCTTTATTACTGATGCGGGAAGAGAAAAACTTTTGATTCAACCGAGAAATCTTTTTATAGTAGAAAAGAATTCCCAGGCAACAATTATAGAACATTTTGTAAGTATCGACTCAGGAATTTATTTCACAAATACTGTTACTGAAATTGTTGTTGGCGAGAATGCAATTGTAGACCATATAAAACTCCAGGAAGAAAGTAAATCTGCATTTCATATTGGAGGAATGGAAATTGACCAGGAAAGAGCAAGCAACTTTGCTTCTCATTTTATTTCTCTTGGAGCATCTCTGACAAGAAATGAATTCAATTCCAAGTTTAATGATGAAGGTGGAGAATGTATGCTTAACGGTTTATTCCTTACAGAAGGAACTCAGTTATTCGATGTTCATACTTTGATAGATCATGCAAAACCACATTGCACCAGCCACGAACATTATAAGGGAATTTTAAATGATGCCTCGCGCGGAGTTTTTAACGGCAAGGTAATCGTAAGACAGGATGCTCAAAAAACAAATGCTTTTCAGGAAAACAATAATATTATTCTTTCAAAAGAAGCTCTTATAAACACAAAACCTCAGCTTGAAATTTTTGCCGACGATGTTAAATGTTCTCACGGCGCAACAATTGGACAACTTGACAAAGAAGCGATGTTCTATCTTAAATCTAGAGGAATTGGAGAAGAGACCGCACGTACAATTCTCATTCACGCTTTTGCAAGTGATGTTGTTAGATCAATAAAAGTAGACGCAGTAAAAAATTACATTGAGGATATATTGAACGAAAAATTTAATCCCACAGAAGAAAAAAATTAAATGATAGTTAAACCGGAACCTGCTGTGCAGGAAATAAATAGCATTTACGACGTTTATAAAATTCGTGAGGATTTTCCAATCCTTAAGACAAAAGTAAGAAATAAACCTCTCGTTTATTTTGACAATGCCGCAACAACTCAAAAGCCTCAGCAGGTTATTGATACATTGAATAAATATTACACTTCGATGAATTCAAATATTCACAGGGGTGTACATTATTTGAGTGGAGTTGCAACTGATGCTTTCGAAGAGGCAAGAATAAAAATAAAGAATTTTATTAATGCTGCAAGTGAGAAAGAGATAATCTTTACAAAAGGAACAACTGAAAGTATTAATCTTGTTTCAAATTCTTTTGGCAGAAGTAATATTAAAGAAGGAGATGAAATAATTATTTCTAATATGGAACATCATTCAAACATAGTTCCATGGCAGCTTATCTGTAATGAAAAGAAAGCCAAGTTAAGGATTATTCCTATCGATGATAATGGAGAAATTATTTTCGATGAATTTGTAAAACTTATATCAGAAAAAACAAAATTAATTTCTGTTGTTTACATATCGAATTCACTCGGGACAATTAATCCTGTTAAGGATATAATTGAAATTGCACATAAGTATAATATTCCGGTTCTGCTTGATGCTGCCCAAACAGTCAATCATAAAACTGTTGATGTTCAGGAACTCGACTGTGACTTTTTAGCTTTCTCCGGACATAAACTTTACGGTCCGACCGGAATTGGTGTTCTTTATGGTAAAGAAAAAATTTTAGAATCTATGTCTCCATTTATGGGCGGCGGAGATATGATTGCAAAAGTTACTTTTAAAGAAACAACCTTTAATGAATTGCCATATAAATTTGAAGCAGGCACATCAAACATTGCTGATGCTTTTAGTCTTGGTACTGCAATAGATTATATCACTTCAATCGGAATGGAAAAAATAGTAGTTCACGAAGCATCTTTACTTGATTATACAACACAAAGATTAAAAGAAGTACCCGGATTAAAAATAATCGGCAATGCTAAACAAAAATCTGCAGTTATTTCTTTTGTATTTGATAATATTCATCCGCATGATGTTGGAACATTTTTAGATTTTGAAGGAGTTGCTGTAAGAACGGGTCATCATTGTACACAGCCTGTAATGGAAAGATATAATATCCCTGCAACGTCGAGAGTTTCCTTTGGTCTTTACAATACAATAGAAGAAGTTGATATACTTGTTGATGCTTTAAAAAGAATAGTAGAGGTTTTTTAATGATTGATCCTCAATTAAGAGAACTTTACCAGGAAGTAATATTAGATCACAATAAAAGTCCGAGAAATTTTAAGAAGCTCGAGACTGCTAACAGGACTGCAGAAGGTTACAATCCTTTATGTGGAGACAAGATAGATATTTTTTTAGATGTTGAAGATAATATTGTAAAAGATATTTCTTTTCAGGGTTCCGGTTGCGCAATATCAAAAGCTTCTGCTTCTTTGATGAGTACAATTATAGAAGGTAAAACTGTTGAAGAAGCAAAAGAGTTATTTGAAAAATTTCATGATCTCATAACAGGAAAGCTCGATGAAAATGTAAGTATCGAAGAACTGGGTAAACTTGCAGTGCTTTCAGGCGTAAAGGAATTTCCTATGAGAGTTAAGTGTGCGAGCCTTGCATGGCATACAATGCTTACAGCTTTGAAAAATGAAAGTAAAACTGTTACAACAGAGTAGTTATTAAAAATGGTTGAAGTAAATAAACAGATCATAGAAGAAAAAGTAATTGAAGTCTTAAAGAATTGCTATGATCCGGAAATTCCGGTTAACATCTTTGAGCTTGGATTGATATATGAAATTGCAATTGATGATAATGCAAATGTAGAAGTTAAAATGACATTAACTTCTCCGGCTTGTCCCGTTGCCGGTTCATTGCCGGGTGAAGTTGAATACAGAATTAGAGAAATACCGGAAGTAAATGATGTTAAAATTCAGTTGGTATGGACTCCCCCATGGGATAAAGATATGATGTCCGATGTTGCTAAACTGGAATTAGGAATGCTGTAATTGTCAAAATAGTAGCCCCGACATTTATGTCGGGGAGAATATTTATAGAGAATACTCTTGGCTTTCGCCAAAATTTTGAAACAAAAGTTTTAGTAAATAAAAAATAAAAAAGGAGTAGATATGTTTAATATTATTTCACGTCCCCCGATGTATGATCCTCAGGCTGTACAGCCGATGAGAGATGAACTTGTTGCGGTTGGTTTCAATGAACTGCTTACACCGGAGGAAGTTGATAAAGCAATAAATGTTAAAGATGACAAAACTGTTTTGGTAATGGTTAATTCTGTTTGCGGATGTGCTGCAGGCAGTGCAAGACCTGGTGTATCGCTGGCTCTTCAGAATAAAACTATTCCGGATAAACTTTATACTGTATTTGCAGGAATGGAAAGAGACGCAGTTGACAAAGCCAGGCAATATGTGAAGAACTTTCCTCCATCTTCTCCGAGCGTTGCTTTATTTAAGAATGGAGAACTAATTTATTTTATGCCGAGATATGAAATCGAAGGAAGATCTCATAAAGAAGTAGCTGAAACACTTACATCCGTATTTGATGAATTATGCTCAAACCAGGGACCATCAATAAGTCCCGAGAATTTTGCACAGGTTATTAACGCAAAAATGTGCGGATCAAAAATTCCTCTGTTCAAAGGTTAGAAAATGAAATTCAGTTCACAAGAAGAATATGGTTTAAGATGTTTGCTCAGGATCGGTAAGTCCAAATCTCCAAACGGACTTACCATTCCTGAAATAAGTGATCTTGAAGGATTATCAACAGCTAACGTTGGGAAACTTTTAAGAACTCTTCGCCTCGGTGGATTTATAGAAGCTACACGCGGACAAAGCGGAGGCTACAAACTTGCTAAATCTGCTGAAGAAATAATAATCGGCGAAGTTCTCGTTGTTCTCGGCGGTAAATTATTCGAAGAAGATTTTTGCAGCAGTCATACAGGCCTAGAAAACATTTGTACCAATTCAATTGATTGTTCAATCCGCTCTCTGTGGAGAACAATTCAAAATGTTGTTGATAATGTTGTGTTAAAGATTACACTTAAAGATCTGCTTGGAAATGAGGAAGAAGTTCAGGTTCTAGTCAAAAGTTTTGTTGAAGAATCCAACTCTGAAATAGTTAAGAATTAATTTCAGTTTTTCTAATTGTAATACATTTTATAAATTCTTCATTTACTTCCGGTATTATCACCTTGTCCTTTAAAATAAGATAAAGAACTAAGTATTAGAAAAAATTAATCAGAGGGAATTCGTTTTAAATATCCCTCTTTTACAAGGCTATCGTAGGACTTATAGATCTTAACTATAACTAAAATGGAAAGATAATAACCGGTTGATTCAATCTTAATTCCATTCACTTCCTTCTCAAGTTTAACACTCGCATAAAGTTTATCATCTGCAATAAGATCGTTATCAAGTTTTTTCTTCTCAGGAATATTTTCTAATGTCCAGTATATTCCCTTCTTTGCATTCTGATATGCAATATCAATATCCTGCTCATTTTTAGCCTGTCCATTACACAGACAACAAAAACTTACTATTAAAACGAAAGTCAAAAAATAGACTTTTTTCATATTGCCCCCGATGTTTTTGAAAAATTTAATCACAATAATTACGATTAGCAAATAAAAGCTGGAAACTATCCTTGACAAAATAGTTTCCATTTACTATAATGGAAACTACAAAAACGAAAAT
This sequence comes from uncultured Ignavibacteriaceae bacterium, assembly GCA_964622335.1. Taxonomy (GTDB): domain Bacteria; phylum Bacteroidota; class Ignavibacteria; order Ignavibacteriales; family Ignavibacteriaceae; genus RBG-16-34-14. Next base: position 497 of record CAZUOC010000158.1, on the reverse strand, counting down.
AGTTTCCAACTTAAATGAATAATGAGCAGGAAAAAATATTAGGGTTTTGTAAAGATTACTTCTTAGAGAACGGTTTTTATAAAACCACTATGGACGAAATAGCATCTCAACTAAGAATGAGCAAAAAGACTATTTATAAATATTACCAAACAAAAGAGGATTTGGTTAAAGAAACAGTATATGGATTCTTAGAATTTCATAAGGGAAATGTTTCGAAGATTATTGATGATAACTCCGGTGCTGTTACAAAACTCTATAATATTTTCAATTATATAGGGAAAATGATTTCAAAAATAAATGAAAAATTTGTTCGGGATATCCAGACACATATGCCTGATTTGTGGAAAGATATTGATACCTTCAGGACAAAAATGATGATGATAAATATTGGAAAAGTTATTGATCAGGGAAAAAACGAGGGAGTGTTTATAGATAAACAATCTGCGATTATTACTGGCATTTTCACTTATTCTATAAGAGGAATAATTAATCCTGAA
>CAZUOC010000157.1:0-5609 GCA_964622335.1 uncultured Ignavibacteriaceae bacterium | reverse complement strand
GAAACTTGTGAGGTCCCCCTTTACAGAATATTCTTCAACGTAGTGATCTACATATTTATTAGGATTTCCTACATCCCAAAAACCATCTCCCGGTATTACGCCAACCGTATCTCTGTTCAGGTTATAATATTGAATAGGAAAATTCACGAAGTCTTTTGGTTCAGTATAATCATACCACAGAAGTCCGTTTGCATCAGCTCTTAAATGCGTAAAGAAGTAATTAAATTTAAGTTCATAAAAAGTGCTCGGGTTAAGGGTATGTGTAATATTTATTGTTTGATATTTATTGTTATGAGTAAAAGTGTTTGCATTATCGAGAATATTCTGAAACTCGTATTGATAACCCGGTGAAGGCTCAACATACTCAAGATTTGTTTGAAGCGACTGCGAATTTTGATTTATGTTTACAGATTGGTTGAACGAATAACCTATTTTAAAAGTTGGAGATAATTTATAAGTAAACTTCAGTAACCAGAACCAGTTATTCTCCGCTCTTGGTGCAAAATCGGTTCCGTAAAAAGTTGAGGAAAAAAGCTGTTTAGCAGTTGGTTTATAATAGCCTTGAGTTATACCATCGCTCAGACCCATATAGAAATTCGAAAAGAATGTAAGATCACCGGGGGCATTTATTCCAAGAGCAGGGAGTAATACACCTGTTACAGGTTCGGGACCACTGAGATTGGCTTCAAGTACATCGACATTGAAAATATGATATGAATCACGATTCCCCAAATTATCTTTTTTATAAGATAAAGAACCGCTGTATTTATCGTTACCTTCCCTTGTTTTTACATTAACAATACCTGAAGTTGCCTGACCATATTCGGCGTTAAAACCACCAGTTATAACCTCTACCTCTTCAATTGCATTTGCACTTAGCTGTAAACCGAATCCGGTACCGGCAAGCGGATCCTGTACTGAAACTCCATCAAGTAAAAACGCATTTTCATACGATCTGCCACCGCGTATGTGGATCTCTTTATCAGATTCTACAACACCTGCCTGCTGGGAAACTATATTTTGAATATTTTCAACTACTGCAGTTTCAATCTCTTCCTTGCTGATCGTTCTTTTACTCTGAGTTTCTTCGACATCCATTAATGGTTTGTCACCGATAACAACGACATCCTGATCAAGTGTTAAAACCGTTTCTTCTAAATTTACTTCGAGCGCTTTTGTTTTATTAGCTTCTATATTAACAGCTGTATATTCGGTTGTTTTATAACCGATTAACGAAATAACGACATTGTAATTTCCAGCGGTTATTTTATTTATTCTGAACTTACCGTTTACATCTGTTGCGGCTCCGTAATAAGTTCCTTTAAGAATAATATTAACACCAGGAAGCAATTCCCTGGATTTGGCATCTTTTACAATTCCTTCGAGATTACCGGTTTCCTGAGCTAAAAGGATTACGCTAAATGATAAAAACAATATTATAATCAGAATATTTTTCATGGCGTTAACCCAAAATCATCAAACAAAACTTTTGAAAGCAGTCCTTTCACAGTTCCGTTACCATTACACTTATCCAAAGGAAGAGAAATCAAAAACTCGTTTTTTGCTGAACTAGTAAAACCAGCAAATCCCTTTAACTCATCATTCGGGTAGTAATAGATGGGATTAGTTGCAAGTTCGTTCAGGTAAAATGCTTTTACTCTGAAAATTGTCGAGGTGATTTTAAGTTCAGGATATGAAGAATCAGTAGTATCGGAACTAACAATTGTATTCGGCAACAAAGATTGTCGTATACTTAACGAATCACTAATGATCGGAACAAAACTTTGAACCAATTCGGCATCCAATACCTGAGGAAACTGCATAGAAAAAGCAATTTTACCGCCGGTTGTTATATATTTATTCACAGAAAATGCTGCAAGATCGAGCGATGGATTATTATCAGTATACCAAAAAGCGTAATCAAAAAGCTTAATTGTTTCTAAAAAAGTAATGTTTTTGTACGGCGGTTCCTGTTTGTGAATATCATAAACATTGTACTTCCCGGAAAGTCCTATACTATCGAATATTGCGGAATAAAATTCCGGCGAATTATCAGTTGTAGCATAGTCATCGATTACTATAAGCTTACCTAATGGTTTTTTTACATACCACGTCTTATTCGAATCGGGAAGAGAAATGAATGGTGATTTCGCACCTGAAATATCTTCTGCCTGAACATAAACTACATTGTTTGCGTCGAGAAGTAATCCAGGAAGTAATTCAGAATTAACATTATTTTCCTGCCCCTCAATTAAAATTTGCATCGAAGGTGAAGAAACACTAAAGTCATTCCTTCTCAGAGTAATTGTTCTTACACTTCCATCCAATGAAATAATATTGGATTCATTATTAGTATCATTTAGTGCGATATTAATTTTTATTATTGACTCTACACCATCTATATCATCGGCATTCCATCCAAAAGACATTACAGGGTATGAGGTATCAGGCAGAAAGCTTAATTCACTCCAGGATATTGTCGGTGCAGTATTTTTCAAAGGAAAATTAAACGATGCAGGCGTAGGATCAATTAATCCAACATCATAATAATATTCGCCTTCATCGTAAGTTCCGTTTCCGTTTTTGTCGATAAATGGTTCTGGTCCGAAGTCAATTCCATTCTGCAAAACCTGACTGTCGTATTTACCATTACCTTCATAATCTACTGCAGAAACTCTGAAAGTATAAATTGTATCTTTGGCACCAATTTTTAATGCAAATAAACTGTCATTCGAAGGTGTAAACGTCCAGTGGGTATTATCCCATGTAAAGTAATATCCAATTACAACACCGTCAGGATCATCACCCCACCAATGAACTTTAAGCCTTGTTTGCTGAGGAGTTATAGTGCTGTCTGGATAGAGAAATAATCCTGTATTCGGAGGTTGGTTACCATTTAGCGGATTACTCCCTTTATCTTCGCTACAGGAAATTATCCCGACAAGAATCAAAAGGGGGAAAAGCAAAAGTAGATTTTTTTTCATCCGCAATTAAAAAAATATTTTCCTTATAAGTCAATGCTTAGCCCGCTGGAACTTCCAGCGGGCTATAATATTAAAGTTATTTTAGAAGAACCATCTTCTTAGTAGCGACATAATTGTTGACTATTATCCGATATAAATAAATTCCGGTTGGTAAATCCTTAGCATCAAAAACAATTTTATAAGTTCCTGCTGTTTGGGAAACTTGATCGAGAACAGTCTTAACCTCCTGCCCAAGAATATTATAAATATTTATACTTACATTCCCAGCAACAGATATCGAATACTGGATAGTAGTCGAAGGATTAAAAGGATTAGGGTAATTCTGTTTTAAAGTATAAGCTGTTGGTTGAATAGATTTCTCATCTTTTACACCAACAACAAATCCCTCAAAATCTTCATTTATCCTTGGAATTAATTTGTAATGACTGAATGCATACCAACAAATTCCGGTAATGGATTTAAAACTACTGCCTTCGTAAATTCGAGTTGGTTGATTTTCAAGATAAGGCAGCCAATAATTATGATATTGATGATCACCTCCATCCTCCAAATCAATTCTTAGACTTGAATTGCTGGTATCGGCTACTAAAATGTCACCATAATTTCTGCTTCCACCGGAACCCTCATCCGGTCCGGGATCGCCATCAGCATTTTCATCAGTTACAACTACATTGGCAACTTTAACAAGTACACCTTCCCATTTTTCCGCTTCTATAGAACCATCCGGTAAATCATCTATATCTACAGTAGAAATAAGTTGAGCTTCGGGAAGAGTTTTGCCTGTGTCATTTATAGTAACCATGGCTCCCGAACCTGTGGTTCCTATTTGTGTTACGCCAAAATTTTCATATACCATACCTGTTACAGTAACATCATCGCCCCGATTTCTATCCAATGCTTCAGTCCCAAAAATACGAATACCACTCCACGGTCCGGTTCCATCCTGGATATAAACTGCTGGACTTGATGCGGTTCCCGTTTCGTTGCCATCGATATCAGAAGTATCTGCAGTAACTATTCCACGAACTGTTACTTCATAGCCATTGTATGCGCTATACCCACCACCCAAAGGACTAAATTGAACATCTTTTATCGTCAACGGTCTGTTAAGAACTAAGTAAAAATAATCATCAGCAGTTGTAAACGGGTTAACACTCTCAAGAGTATCATCGTCTACAGCCCAGATATAATAATCTACAACTGAGGAATCACTGTTAACACCCGGTATCGTGGCTTTATAAAGTGAATCGGATGTTGAATAGGTCATTGTAATACTGTCTCTTGCTGCATCATCAATACTATAATATAGTCTTGCATTTTCTATAGTACCGTCAAAGTCTGTTATTTTTGCAGAAACAGTAACCGGTTGATTCGGTCTGACTTCCACAATATCTCTTTTAATAGAAGAAATACTTGGGGGCGAGGTAATACTAGGACCAACATCATTGGGATACATAGGAACAATATGAAACGATCCATCAGACCAGGTATAGCCCATACCTCTTACGTAACTCAGATATGTTCCATCAAGTGGCGGTTGATAACCAGGAATTTCTCCTGCCGACCCCGTTTTAAAATATCTAGATTGATTATAAATTATTGCAGAATGACCTTGTCCGTCATTTATAGTAAAATTGCCATTTGATGCTCTGTCTGAAGTTATAACATTTCGAAATATCACATACATACTTTCATATTTTTCTATACCTGAATAATTACCATCTTCCGAATACAAATCCGAAAGTTGCAATTCGATAGGGTCCGGTCGCTTAGGTTCCTGGCTTATAATACTAACGGGGATCGGCTCAGGTTGAGTTATTAATAAAAATTCCGTTGTGGTATAATATTCGGAAATTACACCTGTGAATTCTACAACCTGGGCAGTATCTACTAAATCGAAGAAAGTATTCTGAGCATTACCCACAGTATCGTTAAGCTGTAAAACATACATACCGCCCCACAATTGCCCTGCAGGGTCCTGAATATATGTCGCCCAGCTAGCGCCAGCAGATATAATAACTCTTCTTGCTGTATCGGCATCAATTACAGGTCTGACTAAAACACTGCCCTGTACACGTACTGTATCTCCATCATGAGGCGAAGGTCCCTCTCCCACACTATCCGGTAAGGACTGAATATACTGAATTGTAACCAGTGGATAGTCTTGAGCAAAAAGTGTTATACCGGACAGTAAAAAACAAAAGAGTAAAATAATTTTTCTCATACCATTTTTCCTTTTATTTATTTAACTACTAAAAATTTTCCTGTCTTAATTTCTCCATTCTTATTGTTTTTAACAGAGAACAAATACAATCCAGTTGCAACTGCCTGATCGTGATCCGTAAGTAAATCCCATGCATGTTCACCGCCGGACATTTGCTGTTTCCCGTTACTCGCATAATTCTGAAACCACCTGATATCCGATCCATTACTCTGACTATCGTGGTGAATTCTTTTTACAACATCTCCTGCTAGAGTATATATTGTTATTTCACAATCGGAAGGCAGATTAAAAAAGTATATTTTTCTTAATCTCTCGGAACTGCCATCCCAGTATGCATTTCCATAATATGGATTAGGATACACACCTATTTCTACACTGAGATCATCTGTCGGAGATGTTCC
>CAZUOC010000156.1:0-5630 GCA_964622335.1 uncultured Ignavibacteriaceae bacterium | reverse complement strand
ATCAACATTACTTCGATGTTTTAACAGAATGCACGAAGAAGTCGGCGGCACTATAGAAGGCAAAATATTATTAGATGGAGAAAATATTTTTGGTCATGATCCTGTTTGGTTAAGAAAAAAAGTCGGAATGGTTTTTCAAAAACCCAATTGTTTCCCTACTATGTCGATCAGTGAAAATGTAACAATAGGCTTACGATTAAATGGAAAGCGTAATAAAAAAGAGTTGGCTGAAATTGTAGAACGAACATTACAACAGGCTTTCTTATGGGATGAAGTAAAAGATGACCTTAAAGCCCCAGGGACAAGTTTATCTGGTGGTCAGCAGCAGCGTCTTTGTATTGCCAGAACTTTAGCAGTTAACCCGGAAATTATTCTTCTCGATGAACCAACAAGTGCACTAGATCCGATTTCTACTGCAAAGATAGAAGAAATGCTTATCGGGTTAAAAAGCAATTATACTATAATTATTGTGACTCACAATATGCAGCAGGCTGCCCGAATAAGTGACTACACTTCTTTAATGTATATTGGTGAATTAGTTGAATACGACAAGACAACAAAAATATTTACTGCTCCGGCTAAAAAGCAAACAGAAGATTATGTTACGGGAAGGTTTGGGTAATGGGAAGGCATTTCCTAAAAGAGTTAGATAATTAGAAACTGTTTTCAATCCAGGTTTTTATTTGCTTCTCAATAAGATCACGAATCCCCCTTGTTGCTTCAAGTTTTTCTTCATAAGTTGCCCGTAAGGCTGAAGGATCGGGAAAACTCCAATGAATTTTTTCCGCAATTCCCGGAAATATCGGACATCTTTCTGCGGCAGTTTTATCACAAACAGTTATTACATACTTAAACATTCTCCCTTCTTTGAAATAATCAAATACAGATTTTGTTTTATTACCTGAAATATCAATTCCAATTTCCTTCATTGCTTCAACTACAATTGGATTTAGTGTGCCCGGTTCCAGTCCCGCACTTTCAGCTTCAAATTTATCCCCATAATAATGATTGAGAAAAGCCTCAGACATCTGGCTTCTCGCACTGTTATGAACACAAACAAAAAGAACTTTAATTTTGGCCATTTATTTTCCAGTATAAAATTTTCATTGTTTAAAACTTAAATATTCTTCATTTCTTTTATGTTAAGGAATTGTTAAGATTTAACAATAATATTATTGAAAGTGAAGTTAATTTATAGATAATATTAAATAGAATCCGCCAAGTACAACTAAAACTCCGCAAACTCTTTTTATCCACAATATAGTTTTAGAACCTTCTGACCAGTTTAAATACTTCTGAACTTTTCCTGTTAACGTTCCGGCACTAACAATTACAGAGCAATGTCCTATTCCAAATGCGAGTAAAAAAATTACAGCAAGAAAATAATCTGTTTGTGCTGTTTTAAATACTATTCCAAGTACAGGAGCCATATATGCAAATGTGCAAGGACCTAATGCAATTCCGAAAAGCAAGCCGAGTATTAATGCTGCAAGCAAACCTTTTGATTTTGTCCTTCGTAATCCGGCTGAATTCCAATCAAGTTTGATAATGTCCAACAGGTAAAGTCCGACTATAAAGAATATTCCGGCAACCAAATAATTCCCAACGCTTCCAACATCTCCCATCAAACGCCCAAGTAAAGCGGTGATTACTCCTATTGCTGCAATTGTAAGTAAGATACCAACAGCAAAAACGAGAGATATATTAAATGTTCTTCTGATTGAAATCTTTCCCTGTGAACTTATGAAACCAACAACAAGGGGAATACTTGATAAATGACATGGTGAAAGTAAAATACTTAAAACTCCCCATCCGAAAGAAGCAACAATAGCAAGCCAAACGGCGCCTGTCATTGCTTCGTAAAGCACAGTGAAAATTCCTTCAAACATATTACCCCTTTTTGTTATTCAGTTTTAATCCTTTGCCTTTAAGAATCTTATCAATTTCTTCTTCCGGATAAAATCCCTCGTGGCGATGAAACTCTTTCCCATTCTCATCTAAAAATACTTGTGTTGGAATTAACTTAATTCCATATTTTTCTGCATAAGGTTTTTGCTCTTGCGTCCACACATCATAAAAAATTACTTTTACTTGACAGCCATATTTCTTCTCAATGTTTTTCATAACCGGCTTCATCGCTTTACAAGGGATGCAATTCACTGAACCAAGCTCAATAAATGTAACTTTGGCTTTTGTTGTGTTGTTTTTCTTTTCTATTGATTGAGCCGAAAGAACAAAGCTCACCATAATTATAATCGAAACAAGAAGTATAAGTGTTGATTTTGTTTTCATTAGTTTATTCCTTCTTTTAACCATTTAAGAATTTGATCATCCTTTGGAATGATGCCGAAGCTTTTTACTTTTTCATTTACTACCAAAGCCGGTGTCATCATAATACCATAGCTCATCATATCATTTATATCTTCTACTTTAGAAATTTCCGCTTCGACATTATTTTTTGTGACAATGTCCCTTACTTTTGCTTCAAGTGTTCTGCATTTTGAACAACCGAGACCAAGTATTTTTACTGATAACATTTGTTTTTCTCCTTCTAATAGTTTTAGTAACCTCCTAATGTAATTTTTCCATGTGATCTATTATTGAGAATTTAATAAGCTTAATAATCATATTTTCATCATATTCAATTTTAATAAACACTTCATTGCTAGTATCCAGTACAATAACTGATGGCGCAAAAAATGTTTCATATTCTATCTGAAGTTCATTATGCCAGTATGAATCAACAATCCAGCAATCATATTTCTCATTATTTTCTTTAATGAATTTTAGAATATCTATCGTTTGGTTTTCACACATCTCAAGTGTGCAATAGCAAGACATTGAAGCGCTGAAAAGAATAATTTTTGTTTTTGTTGATGAGAAAAATTTCTGCTTGAAGTAATCGTAAAAAGTATTGCTGAAATGCAGATACCATTGATTGAAAAGAAACAAACCAGAGTCAGAAGATATGTTTTTACATTCTGATTCAAATTCTTTGAAGTGATTTTTTAAGCTGTCGTAAGCTGCTTTCGCAGTTGAGTATTCTTTTACAAATTCTATATTATCAACTTCTGAATTAGGAATTGAATTAAGTGATTTCAGTTCAGTTACGGGCAACGATTTATCTTCATCAAATGAAAGAAAAACATCTGCAGCAGCCTTGTTAATAAGCAAAGGTACTTGTGCATATAAATGCACTACGCCAATATTAAACGTTATCAACGTGAGCAATAATCTTAGCGTAATAAAATTATTCACTTAAAATATCGATCCATAAATAATTCCCGAGATTGTTGCCATTATTACAACAAGCGAAACATACACAACTGTTTTTTGTGTTCCGATTACACCACGAATTACCAGCATATTTGGTAATGATAATGCAGGACCAGCAAGTAACAACGCAAGCGCTGGACCTTTTCCCATTCCGCTGTTTATCAATCCCTGAAGAATTGGAATCTCTGTTAATGTAGCGAAATACATAAATGTACCGGTTATTGATGCAAAAAAATTTGAAAACAAAGAATTGCCGCCGACAAGATTTGCAATCCATTCATTCGGAATGATCCCGCCATTACCATTACTTGAACCAAGTAAAAATCCGGCAACTAAAACTCCGGCTCCCAAAAGCGGCATAATTTGTTTTGTGAATCCCCACGTTTCACCAAGCCATTGGTTTGGTTCATTTTTAGAATAAGTTAGAGCCAGGGTTGTAACAATCACCGCAACAATAAAAGGAATAGTTGGGTTATGATAAAAGAAAATTGCTGATATTATAACGGCGAGAGTGCTAAGAATAACATAAAGTTTTTTTACTTTTATTATGTAAGCCATCGACAGAGCAAATCCAATTCCGAATATTGAAGTGATGAACCACTTGCTTGCAAACATAAAATACCAGAAACCTTCTGCTGAATCAGGCTTGCCCCAATTGACAAAGACAAGAATTGCAACAAGAATAAAGAAGTGAAGTGCTGTTTGCCAGAATGGTCTGGGTTCTTCAACATCGGGCATGGCAAGCTGTTCATCTGCACGTACTTTCTCTTCTTTGCGATAAATGAAAGACATTATCAATCCGATTATAATACTGAATGAAACAGCGCCGATTACTCTTGCAACACCAAGTTCAAATCCGAGTATTCTTGCAGTAAGTATTATTGCCAGAATATTTATTGCAGGTCCAGAATAAAGAAAAGCCATTGCGGGACCTAATCCAGCACCGCGTTTGTGAATGCTTGAAAATAGAGGAAGAACCGTGCATGAGCATACCGCTAGAATTGCCCCTGACACAGAAGCCACAAGATATGCAACCCACTTTTTTGCTTTTCCACCAAAATATTTTACTACTGCAGCCTGGCTTATAAAAACGGCAATAACTCCCGCAATAAAAAATGCAGGTATTAAACAGAGTATTACGTGTTCCTGTGCATACCATTTAGCAAGATCGAATGCTGCAATAATGGCTCCGGTAAATGATTCATTCTCAATCGGCATAAAGTATGCAAATAGAAAGAACCCGAGTATCCACAAAAACGATTTGTATTGTTCTTTCCAGTTCAAGTATATACCCCTGCTTTCTTATTCTGAATATTGCTTTATGATTTCCTGAATTTGTTCAACCGTTGGCACACGTCCTTGAACAGCTATCTTATTATCTATAAGTAATCCGGGTGTTTTGACAATTCCATAAGATAGTATTTTATCATATTCAGTTATTTTTTCTATTTCTGATTCAAGGTTTAATTTTTTTATTGCCTCCGATGTCCGCTTCTCAAGCGTAACACATTTCGTACAACCGGGACCAAGCACTTTGATATTCATAATAATTTTCCTCTGTAGAATTAAACTTTTTCCAAAACTTTTATTTTTTCTTTTATTGATTTACGCACGACACTTCCTGCAGTATCAAAAATGTCAAAAATTCTCTCATCAGCTATTTTATAATTCACTCTTAATCCATCTTTCCAGGAAATTACAATTCCTTCTTGCACCAGAATTTTCATATGCCTTGATAAATTCGATTGTTCAAGTTCTAGTGCGGGAGCGATTTCGCAGTTACATTTTATTCCATTTTTTAAGAATTCAAGAATGCGTATCCGGTTGGGATGAGCCAGTGCAGTTAAAATTTTTGCTTTTAATTCCTCTTGTGTCTTTTGCATTTCAATCAGTTCCTGTAAATAGTTGACTATATGAGTAACTACTCATATAGTATGCCGTATAAAATTGTATGTGTTATTTTTATAAATGAAGGAATGACTAAAGAAAATTCTTATTTATGGGAGGAATTGAAATATTTATTTTCAAAAATGAAAAAGAAGAACGAATGATGAAAAATGCAGCATCTGCTCTAAAATGTATATGAGATTAACTGATAGAAAGGTTTAACTATACTATGATTTAAAATTTTATTTGGCTTTATCTGTTATTTTCCTCAATATCTTCTTACCTGAAATTTCTGTCGCACATTCGGGAGCTTTTATATCATCTGCTTCAACTTCATCACCAAAATATTTTCTCTGAAAAAAGAGCGCTACATTTACCAGCAATATTAAAACCGGGACCTCGACAAGAGGACCAATAACGGCTGCAAATGCTTCTCCTGAATTTATTCCGAACACAGCTATTGCAAC
>CAZUOC010000155.1:0-5669 GCA_964622335.1 uncultured Ignavibacteriaceae bacterium | reverse complement strand
TGTCCATTTAATGTCACCAAGTATTTTGAATTTTCTTCCGGTTTTAATGATATAAGAAAACTTTCATTTCCAATTTTTAATAAATGCGTGTTGTTTTTAATATGTAAAAGAGAATATTCATATTCAGAATTATTTATTTCCAGTTTATCATTTCTGGTGAAAGCAATCTTTAACTTCTTGTCATTTACAGATACAACGAAATCATTCATTCAACAAGTCCAGCCATTTGTTAGACTTACTATTATTCTCTCCCGAACTAAATTTCTCACTTAGCACATTATGCTTTTGGTGGACCGCTGAAAAGATAGCAGAAATTTTTTCAGAAGACGATTTCGCATTATTAATGTTTCCCTTCCCTAAAAATTTTTTCTCAACAAAATTTATATCAAAATTACCTTTAACAAAATTTTTGTGTTTAAGTAACTCAGAAAGAAAAGGAATATTTGTAACCGGACCTGCGACATGATATTCACTCAATGCTCGTAGTATACGAGCTATTGCAGAATTTCTATCTTTCCCGTAGCAAATGAGTTTTGAGATCAAAGGATCATAATAAAGAGAAATTTTAGAACCAGTTAGAAAACCATCATCAATTCTAACTCCGGGACCGGCTGGTCTTATATACTCAATTATCTCCCCCGTTGAAGGAAGAAAATTATTTTGAAAATCTTCGGCATAAATACGGCACTCAATTGCATGTCCGTTTGCTTTTATATCTTTTTGAGCAAAACTTAATTTTTCTCCTGCCGCTATTTGAATTTGTTCTTTAACGAGATCAATTCCTGTTATTAACTCTGTAACCGGATGTTCTACTTGCAGTCTCGTGTTCATTTCTAGGAAATAAAAATTCTTATCTTTATCCATCAAGAATTCTATTGTACCGGCATTATAATACCCACAGGCTTTAGCGGCATCTATTGCAGCTGCAGTAATTTTTTTACGTGTTTTTTTATCTACAAAAACAGAAGGAGTTTCTTCAATTATTTTCTGATGTCTTCTTTGAATAGAGCATTCTCTTTCGTAAAGATGTACATAGTTCCCATGTTTATCTGCCAGCACCTGGACTTCAATATGTCTTGGCGATTCAATATATTTTTCAATATAAACATCATCGTTACCGAATGATTTTAACGCCTCTCTTTTAGTAGCTTCAAAAGATGAATCAAATTCCTTTGTTGAATTAATCTTTCTCATTCCTTTTCCGCCGCCGCCTGCTGAAGCTTTTAGCAGAACAGGAAAACCAATCTCTTTGCAAAAACGGATTCCTTCCTCTTTGCTGATAATAGGTTGAGTTGTACCGGGAACGATCGGCACCTTATTTTTCTTCATTAACATGCGTGCGTCTGTTTTCTTCCCCATCATAGCAACGGATTTGGATGAAGGTCCAATAAATACAATTCCTTCATCTTCAACTGTTTTTATGAAATCCGAATTCTCTGAAAAGAAACCATAACCAGGATGAATTGCCTGGGCTTTTATTTTCTTGGCAAGGCTAATAATCTTTTTTTTATTCAGATATGAAGATGATGCCTGCGCTTCACCTATTTCGTAAACTTCATCGGCAAGTATTGTATGCAGAGAATGTTGATCAGCTTCAGAATAAATCGCTGCAGAGGTAATTCCCATATCTTTGCAAGCCCTGATTATTCTTACAGCTATCTCTCCCCTGTTTGCAATTAGAATTTTCTTGAACAATAAAATTCCTTACATAGTTCTAAAATAAAAAGTAGTTACTTCAACTCTGCAATAGTAATTCCATCGCCGCCAATTTCAATCGGGGCAAAATAAAAATTCTTTACACTGCTATGTTTTGAAAGTATTTCTTTAACAGTTCTTTTAAGAGCCCCGGTTCCTTTGCCATGCAAAATTTCTATTCTTTCCAAACCGGCAGCATAAGCATTATCGACAAACTTATTTACCTGAAATTCGGCTTCTTCGGGGCGTTCGCCTCTAATATCAAGTCGTATCTCTGCTTCGGAATTAATATATGAATATTCTCTATTTATTTTCTCTTCTTTTTTCTTTTCAGAATGAATGAGGCTTTGCAATGGAACCAGCATCTTTACTTTCCCCATAAGCACATTTGCCTTTTTAGAATCACGAAACATTTCCAGAATTTTTCCTGTTGTATTAGTCCCTTTTAAAGAAACATAATCACCTTCGTTAAATTCTGTTTCTACAATTTCCGGTATTTCGGGAACAATTGTTTTATTTCTTTCTTTAATTTCTTTTATAATCTTCTGAGAAGATTTGATTATCTCTTTATCCGCTTTAGATTCCTTTAGTTCCTTGACTATCTTTTCAAATTTCGAGTTAATATTTTTTATATACTCTTCGGCTTCATCTTTTGCTTTGACAAGAATTTGTTTTTTATCTTTTTCTAATTTCTCAAGATTTTGTTTATAAAGATTGGAGAGACCACTCAATCTTGCATTTTCTATTTCAACCTTTTTTAGTTTTTGCTCTACAAGGTTAGATTTTTTCTCTATATCGACAAGGAATTCTTCCAGTTTATGTTTATCACTATTGAGATGCTCTTTTGCCAGATCTAAAAAGATGTCGTCCAATCCTATCCGTTTTGCTATTTCAAATGCATAACTGGAACCCGGGATTCCTTGTTTGAATGAATATGTGGGCTTAAGATTTTTCGAATCAAATTCCATTGCAGCGTTTTCAAAACCGTTTTGATTATGTGCAATTAATTTCAAGCTTCCATGATGAGTAGAAGCAAAAACCAAAGCTTTCTTTTTATACAATATTAAAAGAACGGCAATTGCTAATGCGGAGCCTTCAGATGGATCGGTTCCGGTTCCTACCTCATCCAACAAAACAAGCGAATCTGAATCTGCTGATGAAAGTATTGTTTTGATGTTAGATAAATGAGAACTAAATGTTGAAAGGTCATCTTCAATAGATTGTTCGTCACCAATATCAACTAAGATATTATTGAATTTATGAAAGTTGGAATCCGGACTTGCCGGAATATGAATTCCACATTGAAGCATTAATGAAAGAATCCCTATAGTTTTTAAAACAACTGTTTTACCACCGGCATTGGGACCAGTAATTACCATTACATTCCACCCTTTATTTTCAACATTAAGCGCAACTGTTTTATCACGACTAAGTCTTTTTATAAGTAACGGATGCCTTGCATCCCGGATTTCTATTGGTTTATTTTTATTAAAAGTCGGAAATGATCCGATCACTTCAATTGAATATTTAGCTTTTGCGAAAACAGCATCAAGATAACCAATCGTATTGTGAGTGGTTCTAAGAGCTTCAGTAACGGAACCGATTTTTGCAGTAAGTTCTCTAAGTATTCTCTCAATCTCTCTTCGCTCCTCAAAAGAAAGTGAAACAATATCATTATTCATTTCAAGCGTTTCTTCAGGTTCAATATAAACAGTTTGCCCGGTCGCCGATTCAGAATGAATAAATCCCCTCATATGTCTTTTATGTTCAGCTTTAACAGGTACTACAACTCTCCCGTCTCTCAAAGTTATATAGTCTTCTCTAACTAATTCCTTTTCTTTCAGTGATTTTGTTATCCTGTTAACAAGTCGAATAAGTTCTTCCTGCTTACTCCTGATTTCTCTTCTTATATCAGAAAGTTTGGGACTGGCTTTCTCTTTTATTTCGCCATTTTCATTAATTACTTTCTGAATATGGTGTTCAAGAACTTTGTCGACAAATAAATCAATAGTTAATTTTTGCATGCCTGAAGCAATCTCAGAATTGGATTTCAGATATTGAACAAAATTTCTTGAGGATATAAGTAACGACAATATCTCAAGTATCTTCTTGCTTTCAAGCACTGCCCCTTCAATTTTAGTCTTGGCAAGAGATGTTTCTAAGTCGGTTAAATAAATTAGCGGTGGTTGAATATCTTTTATAAGAATTTCCTTTGCTTCACTGACTAAATTTCCTTCGTTAACAAATTCTGTTTGATTAAAAGATGGAGTGAGATTTTGAATTATTCCTTTCCCCTTTTCGGTAACACAATAAGCGGAGATATATTGAAGGATTTTCAGAAATTCCAATTTCTCAAGTACGGTCTGTGAAATCATTTTAACGTGTCTTTGTCTCTTATATAATCTTTAATTATTTCTTTAGGTTTAGCTTTATATTGCTTTACATATTCAATAGTTGCGGGAATTACTCCATATGTTTTATAGTAAAAAAGGGAGTTATCTTTTGACTTCTCACTGGGAACGCTAAAAATGTTCAGGATAATCAGAAAGGCGCTTATAAAAAACAATATTTGAATTGCTCCTATTAAACCACCAATTAATTGGTTAACAAAATTGTTTACTTTATCAAAAGGATGAATATATCTTTTAAGAACTGCAAAAATAAAAATAACAACCAGGAAAATTATAATTCCTGCCATTATCTGGGAAAGGTAAATCTCAATTCCGGTGATAGATTCAATTATTTTTCCAAATGAAGAGGCAAATTTAACTGCTACAAAAACGGCAAGAATAAAACCAATAAGACCAATTAACTTTCTTATAAATCCATCTTTATAACCAAGAATAAATCCTATAAAAACTATGACTAATATTATTATATCTAAAATGCTCAAGAATTTTCCAAGAATTTTTCTACTTCCTGTTTCACTATTTTTCCATCAGCTTTACCTTTTAATTCTTTCATTACTGCCGGCATTAATTTAGGAAAATCTGCTTTGGATGTAGCCCCTATCTCAGAAGCTATTCTCCCAATTTCTTTTAGTATTTCAGCCGTATCTAATTGCTTTGGCATATATTCCATCAAAATATCAAGTTCCCTTTGTTCTTTCTCTGAGAGATCATTCCTTCCGGCATTTGTATATTGTTCTATTGCTTCTTTTCTCTTTTTAACTGCTGTGCTAAGAAGCTTAATTTCTTCTTCAGGATTAAGTTGTTTACCGGTTCCACTCTTTTCAAATTCAAGTATTAAAGCTCTGATGGAACGAACGGTTTCGAGTCTTACTTTATCGCCACCTTTCATTGCCGATTTCATATCTTCATTAATTTTTTCTTTTAGATCCATTTTTACCTCTTAAACTGAAAAAGGCAGGTTAAAATTGTAAAACCTGCCTTAACATTAGAAAATTTTATTTCTTATTATTTAAATCTTAATAGTAGCAGAATAATTTATTCTTAAACAATATGCTTTCCTCAATTCCTGCTGAATATCTGTAACAATTCCCATATCGGAACCTTTATCAATTCTTAACGAAACAATTACATTTGGTAAGCTTTCCCGTTTAGCATACATTATATTTTGAACTTCACTCAATTTAACTATACTATCATTGATCTGGATTCTTCCATCTTTACCTACCCATATATATGAGACTAATCTTTTGTTTTCTATTTTTTCTATGGCTTTAGCTTCCGGAAGTTTGAATTGAACAAGTAGATCAACTTCACGGAGAGTAGTAACAACCATGAAAAACATTAACAACATAAATACAATATCAGGCATAGAGGTAGTTGGTATTTCCTGTTTTACCGCAGCCCTTTTAGTCTTAAATTCCATTATAAACCTTAAATTTTATTTTTTAACTGATTCTGGTTCTGCAAGTGAAATAATAATAGGGATCTTATCTTTTACAATATCCTGGTTTTCTGTGCTAAGATCTTTAAACTTACTTCCGTAATTAGCAGTTGAATAATCAT
>CAZUOC010000154.1:0-5676 GCA_964622335.1 uncultured Ignavibacteriaceae bacterium | reverse complement strand
GTAAACAGGGAATTAAGAGTTACTAAACTCGATGATTGGATTTTTAATTTTGATTATGGGAAAGAATTATTGTTGATGCAATTCAAAACTGTAAACCTCAAAGGATTTGGAATTGAAAATCTTACTGCCGGAATAATGGCAGCAGGAGCCGTACTTAATTATCTCCAGGAAACGCAAAAAGCAAATCTTTCTCACTTAAATCATGTCTCTCTTTATAATCCTTCCGATTATATGGCGCTTGATTTTTCTACAAAGAGAAACCTGGAAATAATTTTTTCTATGCAGGGCGGTAGCAGGGAAGGTTCTTTAATTGAAATAATGGACCGAACAGTTACTCCAATGGGGGGAAGACTTCTGAAAAGATGGATATCTGCGCCTTTAAGAAAACTTGAACCAATATTAAAAAGACAGGAGAGTGTTGCCGATCTTTTAAAAAATAAAAGCTTAAGAAAAAATCTTCTAAAAGAATTGAATGAAATCAGTGATCTTGAAAGATTGATTTCACGAATTTGTACAGGGCGTGCAAATCCAAGAGAAGTTGTTGCAATAAAAACATCCTTAAGAAAAATCCCTTTGTTAAAAGACTTACTTTCTTCTGTAGAAACCAAAACTTTGAAACAAATTAGAGACGAACTAAATCCTTTAGAAAAGGTTGTTGATAAAATTCAATCAGCTCTAATCGATTCACCTCCTTTGAGTGTTGCAGACGGTGGCGTAATCAGGACAGGTTTTAGTATAGAGCTGGATGAGTTAAGAGATATTTCTCTACACGGCAAAGACTGGATAGCAAATCTTCAAAAATCAGAAAGAGAAAAAACGGGGATTTCTTCTTTAAAAGTAAGTTTTAATAAAGTGTTTGGTTATTACATTGATGTAAGTAATGCACATAAAGAAAAAGTTCCTGAAAATTATATTCGCAAACAGACACTTGTAAACTCAGAAAGATTTATAACTCCTGAACTAAAAGATTATGAAGATAAAATTCTTAATGCGGAAGAAAAGATATACGAACTTGAATCAGAACTATTTAATGAAATAAGATTATTTGTTGCAGCAGAAGCAGAAGGAATTCAACAGAATGCAAAATTAATTGCAATGCTTGATTGTTTTATCTCTTTTGCAGAATGTGCAGAAGAATATAATTATGTTAAACCGGAATTGAGCGAAGAAAATCTTATAGAAATAAATGAGGGAAGACATCCTGTTGTTGAGAGAATTCTTCCACCGGGAGAAAAGTTCACTCCTAATAATTGTAAACTCGATTCTGAAAAGAACCAGATAATAATTTTAACTGGGCCAAATATGGCAGGTAAATCTGTTTATCTCCGACAGGTTGGTTTGATTGTTCTTTTAGCTCAGATCGGTTCTTTTATCCCAGCTAAAGAAGCAAAGATAGGATTGATAGATAGGATTTTTACACGCGTCGGTGCCAGCGATAATATATCTGCTGGTGAAAGTACTTTTCTTGTGGAAATGCAGGAAGCGGCAAATATTTTAAATAATGCTTCTTACAAGAGTTTAATTCTTCTTGATGAAATCGGAAGAGGCACAAGCACTTTTGATGGTATCTCAATTGCCTGGGCAATAACCGAATATCTTCACGAGCATCCTGAGATAAAAGCCAAAACACTTTTTGCAACCCATTATCATGAGTTAAATGAAATGGCGGCTATTTTTCCACGAATAAGAAATTACAAAGTTGAAGTAAGGGAGTACGGTGACAAAGTAATCTTTCTGCATAAAGTAAATCCCGGGCAAGCAGACCATAGTTACGGAATCCAGGTGGCTCAAATGGCGGGGCTTCCGCAGTTTGTTATCAACAGGGCAAAAGAGGTGCTTCAAAATTTAGAAAGTAAAGAATTAACTCCTTATGAAGAACGAAAAGAAAAGCTTTCAAAGATGAAATCTGAAATGGAGAATCAGATAAGTTTATTTGAAGTGCAGGATGATAAGCTAAGAGGAGAGATTGACGAAATTGAAATTGATAAGCTTACTCCTCTTGAAGCCCTGAATAAACTAAGTGAATTAAAAAAGAAAGCAAAGAAAACCGATTAGCTTTATTTCAGTAAAATTAACTTCCTCGTTTCTACAGAATTCTTTGTTTCAATTGCATAGAAATACACTCCCGATGGTACCTCATCAGCATTCCATCTAACTTTGTGCAAGCCCGGCTGCATTTCAGAATTTACTAATGTTGTTACTTCCTGTCCGGCAATATTAAAGATATTTATTTTAACCTGGCTTTGTTCGGGCAAACTAAAGGATATCACTGTTGAATTATTAAATGGGTTAGGATAAGCCGGGTAAATATGAAATTCTTTTGCCAGAGTGTTTTTATCTGTTACGCCAGTAGTTGTTACATTGATTGTAAAGTAGCCGCTCATATCCTGGTAATCAATACCGACGTTATTGTCCTGAACAACTACAATTTTTCCCTGGTTAGTTGAAAATTCAGGTACAACCCAGTCATAATTGATTTGTTCTTTTGGGAGATTGAGTGCAATTCCAGAGAACGTGGAACCACCATCTAGGGAGAAGTATAAATCCCAGTTAGAATCGCCGTGGGGTACTAGCTCCTGCCATTGGATACTAATTGTGTCTCCGGCATTAAATGTCTCACCGCCTTTTGGATAATTTAACTGCACGTGTCCGAATATAACTGAAGAGCTTAACAAGCAAATAATAAGAAGTATTTTATATCGTCTCATTTCTAAAATTCCTTTCACTGCTAAAAAATAATTTACACTTTAAGTATCACAAAAATATCACAATTGAAACAGAATATATTATAATGGGTTTTTATTTAAAAATAGTGTAAAAAGAAAGAATAGCAACATTTTTTACCAACAATTTAATTTTGCTTGTATAGTTTTTAACCAAATATTTATTTAGTTTTTTTATATGAAGAATATAAATATCTTACTAATATTTGCATTTGTTATGACCGCATTAATTTTTGCCTCCTGCGTTAGGAAATATTCTCCCGAAGAAGAAAAATATATTGCTGAGATTAACAAGTCCAGACAAGAAAAAGATGAATTTATGAAAAACGATTTGAATTCTCCATTTAATTCACGGACAAAAGTTGAATTTTCTAATCTGAAATATTATAAACCTGATCCTGAATTTGTTTTTAAAAGTAAACTATATGAGTATGAAAAAAAGGATACGATAAGTATTTATGGAACTAAAGGAGAGAAAAGAAACGCTGTAAAATACGGCTATGTAAAATTCAATTTTAAAGAAAAAGATTATATCATAAATGTATATAAAGGATTCTCACGGAACGGTGAAGAATATTTCAGTATCTGGTTTACGGATAAAACCACCGGCAAAGAAACTTACGGAGTTGGAAGATATATCGATTTTGAATTGAACCCTGATAAGAATTTTGTTTATACAATTGATTTTAACCTGGCATACAATCCTTATTGTACATACAGCCCAGATTATTCTTGCGCTATCCCTTCGAAGGAGGATCATATCGACCTGGCAATTGAAGCAGGAGAAAAAAGTTTTCATTAATTATTCTTAACGGAGAAAAAAGTGGTAGTTGTTCTGGAAAAAAATATAAAAGAGAAACAGCTTGAGGGCGTAATAAAACATCTTGAAGAGTTCGGGTTTGCAGTTCATAAATCAACCGGAGTGGAACAGATTGTATTAGGGGCAATTGGTGTTAAACCTGATTTTGATATACGTAAAGTAAAAGTTCTGGAAGGTGTTACCGAAGTCTATAGGATAACAGAGCCTTTTAAACTTGCGAGCAGAACTTTTAAGAAGGAAGATACGAAGATAAATGTAGGTAAAATTGAAGTCGGGGGTAACGATGTTGTTATTATGGCGGGACCATGTTCTGTAGAAAGCGAAAAGCAGATTTTTACCATTGCGGAAGCTGTTGCAAAAGCAGGAGCTAAAATTTTGAGAGGTGGTGCTTACAAGCCTCGTACTTCACCTTATTCTTTTCAAGGTTTAGGTGAAGAAGGTCTAAAGCTTCTTCGCAGGGCTGGCGATGCATTCGGACTTGTCGTTATTACTGAAGTTATGGAAAGCAGCCAGATTGATCTGATTGAAAAATATACAGATATCTTCCAGGTGGGAGCAAGGAATATGCAGAATTTTTCTTTACTCCGTGATCTTGGAAAAACTACTAAACCGATAATGTTAAAGAGGGGACTCTCGGCAACAATCGACGACTTACTTATGTCCGCAGAATATATTCTTTCAAACGGAAACATGGATGTGATGCTTTGCGAGCGTGGGATAAGAACATTTGAAACTTATACGCGAAACACTTTTGATATTTCTGCAATTCCTGTGGTTCATAAAAGAAGTCATCTCCCTGTAATTGCGGACCCTTCACATGCTACTGGACTAAGAGATAAGGTATTACCAATGGCAAGAGCTGCTGTTGCTGCAGGTGCTGATGGAATTATGGTAGAAGTTCATCACGATCCTGATAATGCATTGTCCGATGGACCACAGGCGCTTCTTCCTGATCAGTTCAGTGATTTAATGAAACAAGTAAAAGCTATTGCCGAAGTTATTGGAAGAAGTATTGTTTAATACGAACTTATTTTTGACTAAGGATTTCGTTAATGAAAAAATTTCTTTTCACTTTTTGTCTGTTTAGCATATTTGCTTTAGTATCTTGCAGTTCCCCAGCCGATTCTAAACAGTTAAAAGAAGAAATAATCAAAACTGATAAAGCGATGTCCGACTTAGCGGTTAAAGAAGGATTTCTAAAAGCTATTTTACAATATGCAGATGAAGATATTGTTAAACTTAATAATAACAGTTACCCGGTGATAGGAAAAAAAGCTTTTGAAGAATTATATAGAGATAATGCAGGTCCCAAAACATTAACATGGGAACCAATTAAAGCGGAAGTAGCAAAATCCGGGGAGCTAGGATATACCTGGGGAAACTGGAAGTTTAAACAAAAGGATACAACTTACTATGGTAATTATTTTACAGTTTGGAAACTTCAAAATGACGCAACCTGGAAAGTAGCTCTGGACGGTGGAAATAACACACCTCCGCCAAAATAATCTTTAACAAGTTGTCTTAGATCAAAATACGGCTTCACTTTAAATTATACTTTAATTAGTAACTATCTTATTGTCTTTTTAATTTTTCTTACTGAATAAAATTTTCTATTAAGTTTTTCTATGCGTAAAATTTCAATTCTCGGTCTTGGATTAATTGGAGGTTCCTTGGCAAAGGCTTTAAAAAACTCAGAGAAAGAATTTGAAATAACAGGTTACGATAAAGAAACAGTTCTTGATGAAGCTGTTAAGCAAAAATTAATAGATGGTAAAATTAATTCCCCTGAAGAAAGTATCGATTCAGATATAGTCTTTCTTTGCCTCCCAACAGATTTATCACTTGAGTATTTCAGAAAATTATCTCCAAAACTTAAAAAGGGAACAATAATCTCAGATGTATGCGGCGTAAAAGGAATATTTGAAGATGAATGGAAGAAGATAAAAAGCGCAGGATTTTATATTGGTGGACATCCAATGACAGGAAAAGAAAAAGGCGGCATCGAGAATTCCGATCCTTTACTTTTTGAAAATTCCTTATATCTCTTATCTGAAAAAGGAAATGATCTTTCCAATATAAACCAGTTTACTGATTTAATAAAACTTCTCGGTTGCAGGATAAGATTTATTGATC
>CAZUOC010000153.1:0-5820 GCA_964622335.1 uncultured Ignavibacteriaceae bacterium | reverse complement strand
AAAGCTAATTTTTAACCTAACAAACATTAACCACTTAGGATTGTAAGGCAGAAATGAATTCGGATTAACTACAAATAAAATATAAACTTATGGTTACTATAAATCCTTAAAGCTCCGCGAGAAGGACTCGAACCGGCATCCCGATTCCATTGGGATAATAGCCGGATGTTCAGAGTTTAATTTCTCTATTAAAAATTTTTTCTATCATTAACCTTGATTTCCATTTTTTTATTTTTCTTTCGGCAGCAAGAGTTAATTCCTTCGATTCAAATTCTTGCTTAAATACAATTTCCCATGGTCTATACCTGGATGTAAATCCTTTCTCCTTAGTATTATGATACACCAATCTATTTTCAGGATTAGTTGAAACACCTGTATAATATTTATCTATAGTTTCTGATTTTAGAACATAAAGGTAGTATCCCATAAAATATAAACCCCATGTCTATTCAGCTCCGCGAGCAGGACTCGAACCTGCAACCCTCCGGTTAACAGCCGGATGCTCCACCATTGAGCTATCGCGGAATTACATAAAAAATACCTTCAGAGAAGGCTTTCAAACATAAAGAGTATGCCCGTTTTTGTCAAGCAAATGGGGAATTATTAAGTATAAATATTGCCCGAATTACGCCCGTGGATATAAGTTAGACAACCCTGAAGTGATAAAAATAGCTTGCAAGTAATGCCAGATCTATTAAAGCTGAATTAGGCACTGTTGATTCTGCCTTCTCAAAGACACCTTTTGAGACCAGAAAAATTTTGCCGTTATTTGTTTTTTCTTTAAGCTCCTCTAAATGATTTTTAATTTCTTCACTGTTAAGGTAATCTTCGGAAACAAACCTGGCACTCATTTGCTGGTCATAATTTGCTTTTTTAATTATTCCTCTTATATCAAAATAATCTTTCTTAGTGTTTTCAGATACTTCTAGGTTACGGTAGCCAAGCTTAGAAAGAAAATTTTTCCCTTTATCCATCAGCTCTGCAGATGAAGAACCTTCTATTTTGCTTGCTAGTTCCTGTATAGTAGTATCATATTTGTTTTTGAATTCTTTATCCGGCATATCAAATACTTCAAGCCACTCCTGGTTGGCTATCATTTCGGCAATTGAATCGGCGGGGACATTTTCCATGATACTTTTATTTAAAAGACCTTTACGATAAAGAAGATTATTTATCTTTTCTTCAACTGTTCCCTTCATAAGATAACTGTAAACATTCAGATTTTCTATTAGCAAAACATCTCTTGTAGGTGTAAAGACCGTTTCCGTTTGCCACACAGTCGCAGGGTTCCACCATTGGTCAAAGTTGATAACATAAGGAATTTCTGCTGAAGATATTTTCATTCTACTGGGTTTAATTCCGGTTATTAAAGTTGTAATAGATCGATTGTTCATAAAATTTTTAATTGTACTTTCCACATCCTTTGTAGACATTTCAGGCGAACAGGACACGTATGCTATATCACCTTTGCTTAACATTTCTTCTATTTTTTTTGTACCAGCTTTGTCATACTGAGAAAAAACCGCAACTTTTTTATTGTTCTTTGCAATTAATTCTATTTGCCGTGCGAGTAATTCTGTTTTAGGACTCGTTACGCTATTAGATGAGAAATTACATGTTTGTTTAAGCTGATGAAGAATTGTAAAAATATTTGCATTAAATCTTAGTGGATTCCCGGATTCAAGAAGCCAGCTTACTTTCTCCTTTTCTGATACGTAAGCATCTTTATATTCTGCAGCTTGTTCCTCATCCATATCGAGCCATTTATCCTGCCAAACTATATTAGGAATTTCTTTTACTACATCTTTTTTAGATCTTCCCAAATAGCTCCTTATTGAAAGATCCTTTTTAAATATTGTGTTCAAATTGTCTTTTAATTCCCCGCTGCGTATACTACTTAACGCAACTATATACTTTGGATTTATCAACTTTGGAAGCTTATCACCTAAAGATTTTTTATTTAGTAAAATCTGTGCTTCATCCAATATTAAACAGTTAAATTGTTTTAATTCTTTCGAACCAATTACGTTCTCTTTAATGTCAGAAAGTAAATTATCATATGTAGATATTAAAACCCCTGAGGTCGTTTGCCATTTCTTTTTTCTTTCGTGTAAACTGCCAGTTACATTAACAACTTTAAGTTCCGGAAACCATTCATGAAGATGTCCAATCCATCCATCCACAAACCCTTCAATTTTGCCGATACTTCCTATGTGATCGGTCGGACAAATAATTAAAGCAGATTCTATTCTTCCGCTTTCAAATAGATTTTTTAAAGTTGATATAGCCTGAACGGTTTTTCCAAGCCCAAGTTCGTCAGATAACAAAGCACGTTTATGTTTTAAAAGAAATTCGGCCCCCTCCCGCTGATAATTGTAAAGAGATTCAAAAACATTTACATAATTATTATCATCATCTTCGTCTTCTTCTACATCTTGCTTCTCTTCTTCTACGTTTTCTTTCTCTTCTTCTTCCTCTACTTCTTTACTTTCAATTTTGTTTTCTTCCGGTTGTTCTTCTACTTTAGGAAGTACCGACTCTTCCGGAATTATATCCACATCGTGTATTGCTTCCACCTCAACATGAACTTCTTCAAAAGATGGAATTTCTTCAGTATTAATTATTCCAGCTACAGTTTCAGTTTCAATATCTTTAACAAGATCTGTTTCGGATAGATTTATTGAAATTACTTCTTGTTTCATTCTCAGGATTTCAACATCTGTTTCCAGCACTTCAGGATATTCAAAAATTTTCGAAAAGTCTTCTATAGGCTTAGTCTGTTTAACATTGATATTCTTAAGAAAATAAATTTTTGTTTGTTTGATTTTACTAAGATTAAGGATTTTATCTTTATAGATTTTGGGTGGAACAGAAATCGAAGCAAGTTCAACATTTATAACATTAGCGTTTCTTTTTTCCATTGAAAACGCTTCAGCATTAAGCAGATCGATCTTAATTACTTCCGGTTTTATTTCCCAAGATTCGTTTTTAATTACGGAATCAGGAATTACACAATCCAGATTTTTAACGTTTACAGGTTCATTCCGAAATTTTATTTCCGGAGGTTTTTGTTTGTATTTAGTTTCATAATCAACTACTTTAAACTTTTTTACATTTGGGGATCCGAAATCAAAAAAGACTAAATTAGTTTTTGTTTTTCGTGAGGAATAATCTTTCAACTCCGGTAAGATTATCGAATCAGAAAGAACAACTTTTTTTTCTTCATAGGTTGGATTTTTCAACCATTGATTCTGGAGATCAGTATTTATAAGAGAAGAATCAATCTTTTCAATTTTTTCTTCATGCAAAGAGGGTTCTTTAAGCCATTTTCTCCATTCAAAATCTTCTACGGTCTGCATATCTGAAACAGACATCGCAAGCTTTTTTCTGATTTGCTTGTACATTTAATTTGTCCGGATTTGGAGAGAAACTATTCGCTTGTCTTCTGGAGATGAACTTGTTCGCAGGCTGCTTTCAATCTGTCAAACGGTTCAATAAGATTTCTATGTTCTGCTATTGGACCTAATTTTGTTTTTATTTCTGCTAACTCAGATTCGAATTTCTTTGAAGTTTCAACAAATAGTTTCGGGTGTCCGTTTGTAGATGCGAGTTCCTGAACTGATTTTCCATTTTTCTGCTCATCATCTTCGTTCATTACTCTTATAACTCTGATTCCCTGTTTATCATTTACACTCATGAATAAAGAATCTCTTACAAGAATAAGATCAATTTCCTCGCTAATTGCATTTAACAAAGGAACCGAAACGAGTTCGGTCAAGATGTGTTCTAAAAGAACATCGCCATAAAGTGTCTTTTGAAAACTTGTCGGCTTGATTGGCGCTGTAACTCTGAACTCCAGTGGTTTTGTTTCCGCATCAGTTACAAGTATCGCTCCCATTATACCAGCATCGTTTTCTAAATTATATGTTTCCAAAAAAGCAATTTTCCGAAGCTCCATTCTGCCTCCTCTTTAGCAATCTTTATAATAAATTCTTAAAACCTGACTGTCTCTTTCTGTTAGCTAATGGGACAGCACACCAAATACCTTCATTTTCAGTGCCATTTCGAAACTTTATATATGTTCGAAAATCCAAACGCAATGATTCCTTTTTTCATAAATATTACATAATTACACTTTTTTATAATCAAGATTACATGGCTTGTAAGGATATAATATGCTATGTCCCTACAGACACATACAATAATTTAAAACAAAAAAAGCCCGGTCAGCCGGGCTTAATTTTCGATAAGAATGGTTTAATTAATTTTTTGTAAGAGATTCCGGGAGCCTTCTTGCCACAGAAACAAAGAAGCCGAAAACCATAATGACTATTCCTATCCATACAAAACTTATAAATGGTTTTATGCTTGCCGTTATTGTCAAAATTTCTTTAGATTGTGAATGTAAAGTATTGTCCTCTGAAATTTTTGATATTATAAAATCTGCCTGCTGAGTTCCGGGATCAATTTTTTTCAATTCGATTTTTACATTCGCAGCTTCAACCTGGTCAGGAATGTATTTAAAATCTCTTCCCTCTTTTTTAATCTTAGGTTCAGCATTATAAGACTTTCCATCTTTTGTAATAATCAACTTCGTTCCCATTTGGAAATCTCCGCCGCCCATCATTACACTCATATCTGGTTCATCAAAATCTTTGTACAATATCTTTACATTGCTAACAACTGCGGAATCACCTTTACCCAGACTTATTGTTTCACCTTGAACTTTAGATTGTGATTGGTCTTCATATCCTAAAGGAGAAACGTAAATATCTTTTGTAAAAGTAGTAAGGATTGCCGGCTCTCTCATTAAACCGTTATTGAATTCACTTATGTACATAACAGGAGAAACAGAATAAAGTTCGTCTCCTTTTTTAATATTAACATTGAAAGCATACTTGGTATTATTTTCTATCGGATGGTAACCAGTAAAAATTAATTGATATCCGAAAGCTTCCTGGGGCTGATCTTTTACAAGGTCAATATCTTTCTGTGAACTGTAAGCGCCAGAACCTACAACACCAAGAATAAATAATGCGATGCCGATATGTGCAATATAAGCGCCTAGCATTTTCATATTTCCGCGAACAATTTTAATTGCAATCTCAACATTAACAAAGAAAGCAAATGAAGCAGAGAAGGCAACCAGTATCATCATTATTTTAGTTACCCCGCCAAACAAAACAATGAAAGTTGTAAGTATTATTGCCGACGAAACTGAGAAGATCGATTTCTTAAACAAATCCTCTTTCTTTGTATTTTTCCACTTCAATAAAATGCTTAACCCGTTTAACAAACCGATAATAATAACAAGAGGAATATGCATTTCATTATAAAAGAGTGCGTCTACCGCATGTCCAAATAATGGCGCTGATGTTCCGACAAGAACTATAAGAGCAGAAGCACTTAAAACAATTGACGCTGTAAACAATGCAAGGTCACGCGAAAGCAATCCTTCATCAACAGGAGTTTCTTCTGTTAAAGTTTTCCATCTGTAAATCAGCATGCCGAAACCAAGAACAATAAAGGTTCCTATAAAGATTATCAGGAAGAGATAAACAATCATTCCGGGATCAACAAAAGAATGAACAGAAGCATCACCAAGTACGCCGCTTCTTGTTAAGAAAGTACTATAAAGAACAAGAATGTAAGTCATTAGACAAAGGATAAGATTTGTCTTTGCATATCTTCCTGTGCCGCCTTTTTTCTGACTTCTTCTCTGAACAAGTAAAGTATGAACTGATGCAACACCAACAAGCCAGGGAATTAAGCTTGAATTCTCAACGGGATCCCATGCCCAGTAACCACCCCAGCCGAGCA
>CAZUOC010000152.1:0-5827 GCA_964622335.1 uncultured Ignavibacteriaceae bacterium | reverse complement strand
AATAAAGTAACTTTTATTGCTTTTATGTTGAGTGAGTCATACAAGCCTGTTTCTTTTAAAGCCATGCTGAAAATAGTGTATCTCGGATCCTGATCAATCATTTCTGCCACTGTTAAAACAACCGGGTCAAGCACCTCATCAATAATATGGATGATCCCGTTTTCACAGACTATATCACGTCTAATGATCCTTGCTTTATTGTTCACCACGATATTACTGAGACCTCCCTCTTCAAAAGAGGTTGTCAGGTAATCCCCGCTCATGGTTGTATCGGGAAGCCCTCCTTCTGTAAAATCACTGGTACCCATGGAATCGGGACAAATATGAAAAGCAACCACCTGTTTTAAAAAATTTATTTCATCCTCCGTGGTAAAATCATCGATTGATGATTTTCCTTTGGCTGCATAGAATTTTTGAAAAGCTTCGTTGCTGGGAACGAAACAGGTAAACTGACCATATGCTTTCAGAAATGATCCACTCTGCACTTTGGCCAGCACCTTGTTAAATTCAAGTAAAGTGTCAGGGTGTTCATCAATATATTCGCCTATAGTGATCCCTTCAGCAGTTTTATAAAGTTTATCTTTTTCAGGATCTTCACAACTGTTCATTAAGCAACCGGTAATCAATACAACCACTGGTAACAACAACAGTGTTATTATCATTTTTAATTTATACCTTTTCATAGCTTGCCTTTTTTCACCTTAAATAATATTCATTTTGTTCAAGTTCATAGTTAACCTCCAACTCCTCATAATAGATCGGGAAGTAATGACTCAGGGGATCGCTGTATTTACTTTTTACCAGATTAACCAAATCAGCAGGTGCATATGATTCGATCATTTCAATAAGGATAGATTTGTATGCATAGTTATCTCTTTTGGCATTTCTTAAAACATCGAACCACCTTTTGCCTTCAAAAGCCAGTTCTTTTCTTCTTTCCAGTAAGATCATTTCCCTTATAGCATAATCATCGGTAACATCTGCTGAAGTTAAAAATGCCCCGGCTCTTGCCTGTATCTTGTTTACCAGGGCAATGGCTTCAGCTCCCCTACCCAATTCATTGAGTGCTTCAGCCTTCATAAGCAGAACATCTGCATACCTGTAAAAAATCCAGTTGGCCTCATAATTTGATTCTGACCTGCGTAAATCTTCTTCAGCAGACAATGCCATATATTTGTAAATTACCCCTGCATTACCATAAAAGGTAGCACTGTCTCCTCTGACATCTGCACCCGAATAGATTTCCATAATATAAGGAGAAGACAGAAAGTAACCGGGTGATTCATTAAAAAACTTGTAGAAGGGATTGGGCTTATTCACAGTAAATTGTAATTCAAAAATACTTTCATTTGAATTTCCATTGATAAATATCTCCTGCAACCAGTTTTTTCCAGCAACCAGTCCAAATCTGTTTGAGTTAATGATTTCATTGCAAACCTCAAGGCATTTTTCATATTGATCTGTCCATAAATAGTAATCTGCATAAATGGCATCAACGCCATACTTTGTGAGGCGTGCTTTGTTATATAAATCATTGTTATAATCTGTCACAGCGTATTTTCTGGCTGTGTCAAGATCGTTGTTAATCTGCGCCAGTATCTCTGCCTGGGAACTTTTTGGGATAAAAAGGTCAACTTGATCGTCAACCACAGCATCAAGCATCAGTGGCACCTCTCCAAATGACCTGACCAGGTAAAAGTATAACAGCGCTCTTAATCCGTAGGCTTCAGCTTCATACTTTTTTAACTCGTCTTCTGTGAAAGTAACATCTTTATCAGCAGCCTCTTTGGCATATGTGATTAAGATATTGCACTGGTTGATGGAACTGTAAAAAGCATCCCATTTAATATCGGTATTATCCGCGGTTATATCACTGTTTAATATCCTGTAGTTATTTGTCGTAATACCATCGTTCGGGGTTAAATCATCTCCCCTTAACTCACCCCAATAAAAAAGGCGTTCCGTAAGACTTTCATCCAGCAATTTTCCATAAAGGCCCATGGTGAAGGAATGAACCTGTTGCTCTGAATTCCAGAATTCCTGCTTAATTACATTGTCCTCAGGTTCCAGATTGAGCCAGTCATTACACGATATAAAAAAAATAACAGAAATGGCAACCAACAGTATTATATTTATTCTTATGTACCTGTTCATACGCTAAATATTTTTCGAACTATGTTTTAAAATGAAAGACTTATATTGATCTGAAATTCTTTTGCCCTTGGCGTACGGGAGTTATCAAATCCTACATAAAAAAAGTCTGAATTTTTAAGAGAAATTTCTGGATCCTGCCCGGTATAATATGTCCATGTATATAAATTTTTCAAGGTTACTCCAATCCTGGCGTCAGCAAATTTAATTCTGTTAACCAGTTTTTTCGGAATATCGTAATTCAGGCTGATATATTTAAGACGGATAAAAGAACCGTCTTCAACAAAACGGCTTGATCCAAGGTAATTATAACCTCCGTTCAACAAGGCCCTGGGCATATCGGTCTCATCACCGGGATTTCTCCACCTGCGCAATACTGCTGTACTCTGGTTATCATAATTATACATTTTTTCCGTATCCATCCTTACCTGGTTAATGATATCATTTCCATACCTGAAGTGGAAAAAAGAGTTTAATGAAAAGCCCCTGAATTTTATAATCGGTCCAAAACCACCGGTCAGCAAAGGATTGGCATTACCGAGGTAAACGACATCCAGTTCATTTATATTACCGTCATGGTTGATATCTTCATACATGGCATCCCCAGCCTGAAAAGTATAATTACTTACAGGATAGTTGAAAGTCATATATACCGGATTACCATTAATATCCTTTATCTGGTTTCCATCTTTATCAAGTGCAATGGTTGATTCTTCATCTTTATACACTCCCTTATAGATGTAACCATAAAATGAGCCTACGGGATTATCAATCTGTATCCTTCTCAGATATTCTCCATTATTTGTAGCCAGACCTTTTTCCTGTGGGTATAGGTCTGAAATATCACGGATAATATTTTGGTTACGGGCAATATTAAAATTAAAATCCACTCTAAGATTTGATTCCTCAATATTCAATACACGGGATATCACGTTTATTTCCCAACCATTGTTGTCCAGAATACCCGCATTCATCTCTATTTTATTGAAACCAGAACTGCTGGGGATGGTCAGATCATCAAAATAAAGGTCCAGGGTTCGCTTTCTATAGAAATCAACATCAATGTTAATTCTTTCCTTAAACATTATTAACTCGAATCCAATGTTTTTCTGTATAGCAGTTTCCCATTTTTTATTGGCCAGTTCCATGGATTTTGAATATATGGCAGCCTCTCCAATATAATTCCAGGATAAAGTACTGTAGGTGTTATACTGTGTATAGCTTTTCCCGGGGGCATTACCATTTTCACCGTAGCTTGCCCTGATA
This sequence comes from uncultured Ignavibacteriaceae bacterium, assembly GCA_964622335.1. Lineage (GTDB taxonomy): Bacteria > Bacteroidota > Ignavibacteria > Ignavibacteriales > Ignavibacteriaceae > RBG-16-34-14. Next base: position 2,410 of record CAZUOC010000152.1, on the reverse strand, counting down.
CTTAAATCATCCAGGAATGTAAGCGACTTCATAAATGGTTCTCCTGAGATCCTCCATCGTGCTGAGATAGCCGGGAAAGTTCCCCAGCGGTGTTCGGCTCCAAACTTAGAACTGCCGTCGCGACGCAATGAACCGGATACAATATAACGATCTAACAGGCTGTAACTGAATGTTAACAAACCCGCCATGTCCCGACTCCTGCTTTTTCCGGAACTAACCGATAGCCCTGATCCGTTAATAATTCTGGATTCAATGGAAGGATCCTGCAAATAAACAGAAGCAGAATTAGCGGTATATACCGCATAACCATAATTTGTTTTATCGTTGGTAATAAAAGCTGCCAGCAACATAAGATCATGTTTATCACCTAACCTGGGATGATAATATAATTTATTAAATGTCTGCACTGAGAAGACATCATTATCAACATCCCCTGACCTGTTAACGTTGGGGTCAGTCCAGTTTTTACCGGTAGCATCCTGAGGCAGGAATGATCTTCTTTTTTCATTGTTTATATCAAAAGCCACATCAAAGGTGTATTGCAAACTTGGAAGGATACTATAACGAAGCGAAAACTTCGGAATGATCCTGTTATTTAGAATATTATACATTCCTTTGTCTGCCATCGCCACAGGATTATATGTACTATACCATCCTCCCTGTGAGTTTTCTTCGGGTGAAAAGTAAACATCCGACAGGTTTCCTGCCTCATCCATATCATAAATGCTCATATTAGGCATCTTATTATAAGCTATTTCACGGATACCTGCATTTTTATATTTCTTGGAATCTATATCCGGATAATTCTTGTTGTTATCTCCGCGATTATAGGAAATATCAGTAGTGAAAGATATTTTATCAGAAACATAATAATCAAGGTTTAACCTGCCTGATAACTCTTTCAGGTCAGTACCCAGAGTAGTACCAATCTGGTCAAGATATCCTACAGAAAAACGATATCTTGCTTTTTCCCCACCTCCGGTCAGAGAGATATTATGATCGTGGGTGTAACCTGTACGGGTAACAGCAGCTATCCAGTCAGTGTTCTGGCTGTAATTATAGTAGTCTTCCCATTCAGGATCGTAACGAAATTCTTTGTTACTGGCAGAAATGGGCACTCCTTTCAGGTTCATAAAACCTTCAAGGATCAACATGGAATATTGGTCGCCATTCAGCATGGGTATTGGATCCGGTTGCTCGGCCAATGAGAATTTATAGGAATATCTTACAAGAGGTTTTCCAATGGTACCTCTTTTGGTTTTGATCATTAAAACTCCATTTGCTGCTTTTGATCCCCATTGTGCAGTTGAAGCTGCATCTTTCAAAACAGTAATTTCCTGAATGTCTTCAGGGGAAATGTTAAGCATGGCAGCATAACCATCCTCATCGGCAGTGGCAAAGTCAAAGTCAGAACTTATTTCTGTGTCGTAGGGAATATTATCAACCACAATTAAGGGTTCTGAAGATGAATTTATAGATGAAGTACCCCTAATCCTGATCGACATCCCGGCGCCAGGGTCGCCTGAACTGGCAACTATGTCAACACCTGCCAGACGTCCTTGAAGTGCTTCATCAATGGAGTTTGCCTGGATATTTTCAAGTTCTTTGGCATCCAGGCGCTGAACTGAAGTGGTTAGGTTTCTTTCACTAATACTCATAAATCCATCGTTTATTTTTCTTTCTCCAACCACCTCAATTTGTTCAATTTTCTGACTTTCCGGATCAAGAATTACATCTATTGTTCGACGACCTTCAAGCTGTGTTTCAATGCTTTTATAGCCAATGAAAGAAAAAACAATTTTATTCTCAGGGTTCGAAATCTTAATCATGTAATTTCCGAAAGCATCGGTTATTGCACCGGTAATGATACGGCCTGTCTTGTCCATTTCGACGATTGACGCTCCTGGCAGTGTCGAATTATCATCCGACGACTTTACTTTTCCCTTTAGCAGAATTCCTTGTGCAAAAATGTTGTCGCCAGCCAAAAATAATATGGCAATCAGAAGAAGTTTTAGTAGTAGTTTATATTGTCTCATGCGAGTATAATTTTAAATCAGTATGATTGATAGCATCCTTCCACAAATGGATATCACAAAAGCTTTTGGTTCAAACTTTTTAATCTTTGATGCATGTAATTTATTCGTAATTCAATACGTTGTCAATCTGGTAAATACAAGCTCCTTCGAGCGCAAAATTGCAGCTTCCGGCGGTATTTATCACAACCGCTTTGTTTCCTGTGCCATCTGTAATTTCAAAACCGTCGGCTGTGGCGGTTGTGGTAATCTCCCTGTACACATTAAATCTTCCCATTATGTCGGAAACATTGTAGGTTTTGTAGGTTCCTGCCTCGGGATATTTAACATCCTGGAATATATGATATAAAAGGAAGTTCTTTATTTTTGCCTTACTT
>CAZUOC010000151.1:0-5834 GCA_964622335.1 uncultured Ignavibacteriaceae bacterium | reverse complement strand
CCCAGAGTTGGCTTTTAAATCAGGTGTGATGGCTGTTATCCAGCCCGGTGGTTCTGTAAGAGATCAGGAAGTTATTGATGCCGCAAATCAAAATAATATTTCGATGGTCTTTACTGGCATAAGACACTTTAAACACTAAAGAGGATTTATGGGATTATTCGATTTCATATCAGCCGATATTGCAATTGACCTCGGAACGGCTAACACTTTAATTTGGGTTAAAGGAAAGGGGATTGTTCTTAATGAACCTTCAATAGTTGCTTTTGATAAAAACACAAAAAGAATTATTGCACTGGGTAACAAAGCAAAAGAGATGCAGGGAAGAGAACATAAAGAAATAAGAGTAACCCGTCCGATGAGAGATGGAGTTATAGCTGATTTTGAAATTGCTGAAGGAATGATAAGAGCTTTTATTAAAAAAGTTCGTGGTGGGATAATATCAAGTCGTCGTGTTGTTGTTGCAGTTCCAAGCGGTGTTACTGAAGTTGAAAAAAGAGCTGTAAGAGATAGTGCCGAACATGCCGGAGCAAAAGAAGTTCATTTGATTGCTGAACCGATGGCTGCTGCAATAGGAATCGGAATTGATGTTGAAGCCCCTGTAGGTAATATGATAATTGATATTGGTGGAGGTACAACAGAAATTGCTGTTATTGCTTTATCAGGAATTGTCAATGAAGAATCAATCCGGATTGCCGGTGATGAAATGAATTATGCGATAATGCAATTCTTCAAAAAGAATCATAATATACTTATTGGCGAAAGAACAAGTGAGGCTATTAAATGTGAAGTTGGTTCTGCCGTTCCTTTAAAAGAAGAAATAACTATACAGGTTAAGGGAAGAGATTTGGTTGGAGGAGTTCCCAAAACAACTGAAGTTAGCTCAGTAGAAATAAGAGAAGCTTTAAATGAAGCAATTGTTCAGATAGTTGATGCTGTAAGGCAATCACTTGAAAGAACTCCGCCTGAATTATCAGCGGATATTCTTGACCGGGGTGTAATGTTAACAGGCGGCGGTGCTTTGTTAAAGGGACTCGATGAAAGAATAAGGATGGAAACAAATCTTCCTGTTCATGTTGCAGAAGATCCTTTGACTGCTGTCGTAAGAGGAACAGGAAAAGTGATTGAAAATCTTAACCATTTCAGTAAAGTATTGATACGTAACAGAAGATATTAATGTTTAGATTCTTTTCTAAAATCTGGAACGAATTTAAAGAATACATAATTTTAGTTCTTCTCTTAATACTTAGCCTCGTAACTCTTTCCTTAAATGAAAAACCGGGAATAAAAAAAGTTCACTCTTTAGCATTTGGCGCTTTTGCAAGCGTAACATCAGTTATTTCTAATGTAATTAATACTGCCAAAGTTGAAGGTGAAAATGAAAGACTGAGAAGAATTAATGCCGAACTAATGCTCCAGGTTAACAAGCTAAGAGAATATGCTGTTGTAAATGAACAACTAAAAAGACTTCTTGAGATAAAAGATTCTCTGAGTTATCCTCTTATACCGGCAACAGTTGTTTCTAAGACATTAACAAAATCTCAAAGTACTATTACAATAAATGCCGGATTACAAAATGGGGTAAAACCAGGAATGCCCGTGATAAATGATTTGGGATTAGTTGGAATCGTTAACTCAACTTCCGAAGATTACTCTATTGCAAGAACATTAAAAAATATTGACCTGAAAATTACAGTAAAGGATGAGAGGAGCAGGGTTGACGGTGTAATGAAATGGAACGGTGAGGACCTTGTTATTATCAACGTGCCAAAAACTTATGATGTTGAACCTGGAGACAGAATAATATCATCCGAGTTAAGTTCTATAGTACCGGTCCCAATTCAGGTAGGAGTTGTACTTGGTTTAATCAAAGTTGAAGAGGGAATTTTTAACGAAGTAAAAATAAAACCTTATGTAAATTTTGCTTCTGTTGAAAATGTTTTCGTTATTGGAATTGTAGAAAGTAAAGAGAAGAAAAACCTGGAATTGAATTTTTACAAGCGGGAAGAAAAGTGAATACAAGATACATCTTCCCGATACTTATATTTATTCCTTTGCTGATTTTACAGACAACTGTAATTCCTCTTTTTGCTTTTTACAATGCGACGCCCGATTTAATTTTAATTCTTCTTGTTTATTATTCGATTAATTATGGTCAGGTGTACGGAACGGTTTTGGGATTCGTTTTTGGTTTTCTTTTTGATTTGATTACAGGTAGTTTATTAGGAAGCGCAATGCTCTCGAAAACTATAGCTGGTTTCATAGCCGGGTATTTTTCTAATGAAAATAAAAGAGATATTTATGCAGCATCTTATGTTTTCTCTTTTATAGTTTTGCTCTGTGCTGTCGTTGATTCAATTGTTTATTCATTTTTTTCGGCAACCGAATTACAAAGAAATTTTCTACTACTTTTCTTTGAACAAGGATTTTTACCGGGATTGTATACTGCCATTCTAAGTGTAATGGTTGTTGTATTTATTCCCGGGAGGAGACTCTATTGACAAGCATTAATTTTGCATCGTCAAAAAGAAAAACAATATTATATTTTATTTTAACTGCTACTTTTGCCATTCTTGTTTTTCGTCTTTTCCAGATGCAGATTATCCAGCAAAAAACTTACGATGAAAAATCTGCCGACAACAGTATAAAAGCGGTTGAGCAAATACCTTTAAGAGGTGCCTTTCTTGCCAGGGATAAGAAAGTTTTAGTGAGTAACATTCCTGCTTATACTTTAAGGATAACTCCCGCAAATTATGACAGATCATTGAATAAAATATTGGAAACTGTTATTAATGTTGACTCAGGTTATATTAATAAAATTCTTTATAACAACAGGATTTATTCAAAGTATGTTCCCGTCCGTATAAAAAGAGGAATAGATTTTAAAGTAGTTTCCTGGTTAGAAGAGAATTCTCGGCATCTGCCAGGCGTTGATTATATTGTTGAAATGCAGAGAGGATATTCTGCCGGAATAATGATGTCTCATACTTTTGGTTATAATAAAGAGATTTCTCCGGATCGGCTTGAAAAAGATGATTATTATAAACCCGGGGACTATGTTGGTAATAACGGTCTCGAAAAGACATATGAAAAATATTTAAGAGGTACGAAGGGTTATGATTATGTTCTTGTCGATTCTAAAAGAAGGGAAATAGGAAAGTTCAAAGATGGAGCTGAAGATATCTCCTCAAAAAAAGGACATGATTTGCTTCTTACAATAGATGCCGATGTTCAAAGAGTTGCAGAAGAAGAATTTAAAGGGAAAAAGGGTGCCGCTGTTGCAATTGAGCCTACTACAGGAGAAGTACTTGCCATAGTAAGTGCGCCCGAATATGATCTCACTAGATTTTCTTATGTAACATCAAGAGAATTTTTGAACAAACTTTACCAGGATCCTGACAAGCCATTATTTAACAGGGCAACAATGTCGGTAAAGCCTCCCGGATCAACTTTTAAATTGCTTGCTGCTTTGGCAGCACTCGATATGGGTATTATCACAACCGAAACAAAAATTTATTGTAACGGGGGATTTACATATGGAAGGTTCTTTAAATGTCACGGTGGTCCACATGGTTCTTTGACTGTTACACATGCAATAGAAAAATCATGTAATACTTTTTTCTATAATTTGATTTATAGAATTGGAATTGATAACTGGGCGGTGTATGCAAGAAGATTCGGTTTTAGTAAAAAGACAGGGATCGATATTGGAGAAGAAGTTGCCGGATTAATACCTGATTCTAAATATTATGAAAAAATATATGGACCCAAATGGCCTAGAAGCATTATGGCGAGTTTGGGTATCGGACAGGGAGAGGTAAGCGTAACTCCTATTCAGTTAGCCCAATATGTTGCTCTCATCGCAAATGATGGAAAATCTTATGAGCCCCATTTGGTAAAAGAATATATTGATGACAAAACAAAAGAGGTTGTTCCTTTTAAAGCTAAAGAAATTACCACCGGTGTAAAAAAAGAAGCTTTTGATATTGTTAAACAAGGTATGTTCCTTGTTGTGAATGGCGCTGGAACTGCAACAAGTATTAGAATGAATGATCTTAAAATTGCAGGAAAAACAGGTACAGCTCAAAATCCTCATGGTAAAGATCATGCATTTTTTGTTTGTTTTGCCCCATTTGATAATCCTAAAATTGCCATAGCTGTTGTAGTTGAAAACGCCGGTTTTGGTGCAACTTTCGCAGCTCCTATTGCTAAAAAAATGATAGAAGCATATTTACAAAAAGATAAATTGAAAAAAGAAATTAAAACAGTTCCGGAAATTAGTAATCAATTGATTGGTGCACTGCGTGAGAATTGATTATAAAATTAATGATAAATTTGATTTTGCATTATTCATTCCTTGCTTTCTATTAATCGGCATTGGTCTCCTTGCAATATATAGTTCAACATTAAACAATCCATCGGCAGGAAACAATTTTGAAAAGCAGCTTATCTGGGCAATAGTTGGCATTGTCATCTTCTTTATAACTTATTCTTTACCTACCAACACATTTCGCTATGCTGCAATACCTATGTATCTTTTTTCGTTACTCCTGTTGGTAGCTGTCATTGTTGTCGGAAGACAGGTATCGGGAGCAAAAAGCTGGTTTGATATAGGTCCCTTTGGTTTTCAGCCTTCAGAAGTTGCAAAAATAGGAACTATACTAGGGCTCTCGGCTTTTCTTAGTAGGAGAAATGCAAACATTGATTCCTTCGTAGATATTTTTCTTGCAATTTCTATCGGGTTCATTCCTATTGTTCTTATTTTACTCGAGCCGGATATGGGTACAGCAATTGTTTTTGGAGGAATGATTTTAGCGTTAATCTTCTGGAAGGGGATAAGTCTCTTTAGTTTGTTCATTGTTCTGTCTCCCGCCTTTGTTGCTGTCTCTGCTTTATTCGGAGTGTATTATTTTATTGCGGCTTTAGTATTAATTGCAATTACACTTTTTATTTTCAAGAAAAATATTTTTTTCAGCGGATCAATTTTTGCATTAAATCTTGGAGCCGGCTTTTTAGTAGATTATGCATATTCAATTCTTAGTCCTCATCAGCAAAGAAGAATCCAATCTTTCCTTGATCCAATGGCAGATCCACTTGGGGCGGGGTATAATGCGATCCAGGCAAAAGTTGCAATTGGTTCCGGAGGATTTTTAGGCAAAGGCTTTCTTGCCGGGAATCAAACTCAGTTGCAGTACATTCCGGAACAATGGACAGATTTTATTTATTGTGTTGTTGGAGAGGAATTTGGTTTTATAGGAAGCGTTATAGTAATAGCATTATTCTTATTTCTTTTTTTAAGGATATTGAAAATTGCCTCTGCAGCTAAAAATGAATTTTTGAGTTTAGTCCTGATAGGAATTTTATCAGTTTACTTTATTCACTTTGTTGTAAACATTGGAATGACGATCGGGATTTTACCCGTTATTGGAATTCCTCTTCCATTTGTAAGTTATGGAGGCAGTTCCCTTCTCGTGAATTTTTTTATGCTTGGGATAGCGGCAAATATTTACCGCACAAGAAAGAGCTACGCCTAAGTAAGTTTAACAAAGTTTTATTATATTTCTTATATAAATGATGAATTCTTCCCTCAAGCTTCAAAATAAAAACAATGAAAATAAATTTATTTGTGTAGGATTAGATCCTGATCCTCAAAAATTTCCTGCACATCTTAAGAAAGATAAAGAATCAATTCTTGAATTCAATAAAAGTATAATTCAAGCTACATCTGAATTTGTGGCGGCGTATAAAGTAAATTTTGCTTTTTATGAAAAATTTAGTTCAGAAGGTTTAGACATTTTAAGACGGACTGTTGAAATAATCCCTGATGACATTTTAAA
>CAZUOC010000150.1:0-5834 GCA_964622335.1 uncultured Ignavibacteriaceae bacterium | reverse complement strand
CAGTTATATCATTTAGCTGCGGATAACGGATTTCCCTACAGGATTTATGCAGGTCAGCAGGATAATGGTACAGTTTCAATTTTAAGCAGGGGACCTTATGGTGTTGTTGATATGCGCGACTGGCATCCTGTCGGTGCTGATGAAAGAGATTATGATATTCCCAATCCTATTGATCCTGATATGGTAATTGGATCAGGTCTGGGAGGTAGTCTGAACAGGTTTGATGAAGAAACAAGGCAATCAGCTGAAATTTCCCCCTGGCCATTTTCAAGTTACGCAAAAAAACCTAACACTGTTAAATACCGTTATTCCTGGATAACACCTATTGCATATTCACAAATTGGAAAACATTCACTCTACTTTGGTGCACAATATCTTTTCAGATCAACTGATAATGGAAAAGGATGGGATATCATAAGTCCGGATTTAAGCCGAAAGTCAGGTGATTCTGCTAATTGTGACAATCCTGATTTTGAAGAAGCAGGTAGTTGTGGTTTTGGAGTAATCTGGAGCATCGCTCCTTCTAAGCTCTCAGAAAAAATAATCTGGGTCGGTACTGATGATGGGCTTGTTCAGTTAACAACTGATGAAGGAAAAAACTGGCAAAATGTTACTCCGCATGATATTCCTTTATGGGCGAGAATAGATGCAATCGATCCCTCGCCATTTTCTATTCATTCAGCCTATGTTGATGTAAATCTTCACAGGTTAAATGAATTTAGTCCTTTGATTTTAAAGACAAAAGATGGTGGAAAAACATGGGAAAAAATAATTAATGGTCTTCCTGATAATGAGTATGTAAATGTTGTTAGGTCCGATACTAAACAGGAAGGATTGTTATTTGCGGGTACAAACCGTAATGTTTATGTATCCTTAAATGATGGAAAATCTTGGCAGCCGATCAGACTGAATTTTCCAACAACATCTGTACGCGATCTTTTAGTTCATGATAATGATCTGATTGCTGCAACACAGGGAAGAGCAATCTGGATTCTTGACGATCTTCAGCCGCTTCGTGAATTGACTGCCGGAATTGTTTCGGATCCTGTTCATCTTTTTCAGCCAAGTAACACGTGGAGAATCAGAGGGAATGAAAACCGTGATACACCGTGGCCTCCTTCTACACCTGTAGGAGAAAATCCTCCCGACGGCGCAATAATAGATTACTGGCTTAAAGGCGACGCTAAAGAAATCTCACTTAAAATTTCAGATGCAGATGGAAATATTATTCGGCAATTCTCAAATTCTGATCAGCCGGAAAAATTAATCGCTGATCGTTACTTTGATAAAAGATGGCTTGGAACTCCGCAAACTCTCCCGGATAAATCGGGTATGCACAGGTTTATCTGGGATTTAAGATATGAAAGACCGCCTGCCCTTAAATATGACTATGCAATTTCGGGACTATGGATGAAAGGTACACCTCTAAAGCCACAAGGACCATTAGTATTGCCGGGAACTTATGTTGTTACATTGACGGTTGATGGTAAGAAGTATAATCAACAATTAAATGTTAAGTTGGATCCGCGGGTTGATGTGACTATGGATGAATTAAGACAGCAATTAGAATTAGCTCAAAGTGTTGGCGGGGTGCTTAGACGAGTATCTGATGCAGACAATAAAATTGATCTACTTTTAAAAGATTCTGCAAATACTACCGGAGAAATAATTGATTCATTAGAGCAGTATAAAACAGCAATAACTTACCTGGATGGAGTTTTTGCCAGTCTTGTTACTTCGGTTCAAAGCGCGGATACAAGCCCAACACAAGGGCAGAAAGAGTTATTTAAGGATTACTTAGAAAAGTTCGAAGAACTGCTTTTAAGATTACAGAAAATACTTAATCTGTATAAGCTAAAAATGTGATGTGAATGTGATGTCATCCCGAACTTGATTCGGGATCTCCTGAATTGATAAAGATTCTGAAATAAATTCAGAATGACAATCTATATTCCAGTTTTAAGATGAAATTAGGACATAACTTGATTATTATCTAAACAAAATCAAATAAAATAATTGACATGAAAAAATTTTTATTATTCGCTTTGATATTCCTCAGTATGAATTTCGTTTCATATTCAGGTGAGAATGATTTGATAAGAGTCATGACTTACAACATTCGTGTTGCAATTGATAAAGGAATAAACTCCTGGGAAAACCGGAAAGAGCTTGTTGCTTCTGTAATTAAAACTCACGGTGCAGATATTTTTGGAGTGCAGGAAGCTTTAAAATCCCAGGTTGATGATTTAGTAAAATTGCTCCCGGGTTTTGGCTGGATTGGAGTCGGAAGAGATGACGGAGCGGAAGCAGGAGAATATGCGGCTATCTTTTACAACAAAGAAAGGTTCGAGGTTCTGGAAAATTCAACATTCTGGTTATCCGATACTCCTGAGAAACCTTCGATGGGATGGGATGCTGCCTACATAAGAATTGTAACATGGGCAAAATTTAAGGATAAAGAAACCGGGAAAATCTTTTACTATTTCAATACACATTTCGATTATAAGGGAATAATGGCTAGGCTGGAAGAAGCGAATCTTTTAAATGATAAAGTTGCAGAAATCGCCGGTAAAACTCCTGCTATAATAGCGGGCGATTTTAATTTTAAATCTGATTTTGGCGGATATAAAATTCTTACAGGCGGAAGAAAGAATTATTTATTCGACACTCAAAAAATTGCTAAGATCGACAGCTCCGGTCCAAATATAACTTATAATGATTTTGGAAAATCTTTTGAAGCAGGAAATAAAATCGATTATATATTTATCAAGAATAATATTGAAGTTTATAAGCACCAGATAATAATGGATACATTCGAGGGGAGATATCCTTCAGATCATATGCCTCTTCGGGTTGTTCTAAAGATAAAGTAGTAAATGTCATGCTGAACTTGATTCAGCATCTGCATTAACTACTGAAGATTCCGAAACCTGCTTCGACTTTACCAAGCAAGGCGAGCAAGTTCGGAATGACTCTCAGAAATTTTAAAAATAAAAAAGACTCTGCTGGCTATTGTGGGAGTTAATTACCCCCTGATTACTTTGTTTAGTTAATTAGGGAAAAACCAGAGTAACTTGTTACAGAGTCAAAAAAAATCATTATTAAAAATAGAGACTCTACAATTTTGCTCCCTTGTATGGTTCGGTAATTAGAAAAGTACATACAACAAGAACCATTAGCAGAGTCTCCATTATTTCAATCAGGCTTTACAATCTATAAAACGTTTCATCGTCTAATCATTCAATCACACTCTGTTCATAAATCTCATCATCTAATCAACAGAATGTAAAGCCGTTTGTTCAGAAGTTTTGTTCCGACCCTTCTCTATCTGGAACACTCATCAAAAGCAAAGTCTTAAACATCGTAACAAAAATCTTAATCATCATTTCTTAATCTTTTCTTCTGAATCAATATCTTGGGCACAAAACTAAAGAGTGAAAAGCCATTTAACAATCGAACAAAACACCATTTAGTTGTCGTAGATATACTACCTGAAACCTGCTTGTATTATTCTTTTAGCGGGGATTTTTTTATTTTCACTTTAAGAATTAATGTAAAAACTTAGATATGTATGAAAAAGAAACACAGTTTATAACAGATTATAACCTGAATAAAATCAATAATCTTGGTTCTGCTTTTACACTTGAAAAGCTTATTGACCTAGAGCTTCACCCTGCAATAATAAAATACATTTCCGGGGAACTCGATTATCTCATTTATAAGGACCGTAAACTCATTCTTGAGAATTCCGCATTTGATTATTCCGGTGTAAAAATAAGTGAGTATTTTAACAAGATAACTGAAGAATTGAAGAAGACAAAAAAACTTTCTGCTGAGCAGGTTAAAAAGCTTATCGAAAAGGCTGTTACTTTCAATGCTAATTTTACGATTCAACCTTTTGCTACTCTAACGGATTTAATTTTTAAAAAAGAAGAATCGAAAAATGTTGCAGAAATAATAATTTATCTAAACCATATTTACTATTATGACTACCTGAGGGACGTGCTCAATTCATATTTTGTTAAGAAAAAATCTGTGAGCATTAAAAAGAAAGATTTTGAATCTACATTAAAAAAAATCAATGATGAGTTGCTTTTGCAGAAACCCGAAATGATTATTTCCGATGCTATAGATTCGATTGCGAATTTTTATAATGAAGGTGCAGTAAGCAAATCCTCCGTGCATGTTAATTTTGTCGGGACATACCTTAAATCGGAAAATCTTGATGAGTTTAGTTCAAGATTAAATAATGAATATAAGAATAGTAAAAAGAAAATTGATATTGGTGAGCTTAAAGGGGTTCTCTTTCCTTTGCCAAAAGATACTGAAAATGTAGAGACAGAAGCTTTAGAGGTTGAAGAATATAATTTAAGTATTGAAGAGGAAGAACTTGCTGATGAAATGGAGGAAATGAATACTGATGAAGAAACTTCGAATGAGAATGAAACAGATGAGCTAGTTGAAGAAGTTTCGATTAATGAATCTAAATTTGAAAAGGATCTCTTTTCTTTTTTAAGTAAGAAAGAGACGGAAAAAATAATCAGCATAATTTTTAATGATGATGGAGAGGATTTTACGAGTACAATGGAAAAATTAGAAGAGTGTGACGATTATAATCGTGCTGCCGAAGTCCTTAAAAAAGTTTTTTCTACTTATAAAGTAGATCCGTTTAACAGAGAGGCGGTTGCTTTAACGGATGCAGTGTCGGATTACTTCCACCAGGCTGACTAATGTTTATTGATTATGCTGAAATTGAAGTTTATGCGGGAAAGGGGGGAGACGGGGCGGTAGCTTTCAGGAGAGAAAAGTATGTGCCCAAAGGCGGTCCTGCCGGAGGAAACGGCGGCAAGGGAGGAAGTGTTATCGTTAAGGCTTACCACAATTTATCAACCTTGCTTGATTTCAAGTATAAGAAAATTTATAAAGCTGAGGATGGTGATTCGGGCGGCTCTTCATTAAGAGATGGAAAAGATGGAGAAGATGTTTTTATCAAAGTTCCTGTTGGAGCAATAATTAAAGATGCAAAAACAAAAAAAATTATTGCGGATCTCGATGAGGATGGAAAAGAAATAATTATTGCAAAAGGAGGAAAAGGGGGAAAAGGTAACAGCAACTTTGCAACTCCGACAAAGCAAGCACCAAGGTTTGCAGAGGATGGGAAGCCGGGAGAAGAAAGAAAATTAATTTTAGAATTAAAACTTATTGCAGATGTCGGGCTTGTGGGTTTTCCAAATGCAGGCAAATCAACTTTGATCTCTAAAATTTCAGCTGCAAAACCAAAGATAGCAGATTATCCTTTTACAACACTCGAACCTAATCTCGGAATTGTGAGATACAAAGATTTCGTAAGCTTTACTGTGGCAGATATCCCTGGAATAATTGAAGGCGCTCATGAAGGAAAAGGGCTTGGTATAAAATTCTTAAGACATATAGAGAGAACAAAAATTCTTTTATTCCTGATTGATATAACTTCTGAGAATTACCAGGAAGAATACAATGTTTTGCTAAACGAACTTAAAAGTCATAGTAAAAAGCTTGCGGATAAAAGAAAAATTGTTTCTTTATCAAAAGCTGATTTAGTAACTGATGATGAAATAAAAAAGACTACTAGAAAGAAAATAAAAAATGCCGATTCGCCGCCGCTTGTTTTTTCTGCAGTTTCAGGATATGGGTTGACGGAATTGCTTGATTATTTGTGGAAAGCTTTAGAGATTAACAACGTTAAAAGTTAATTTTGTAAATAACTGCAAAACTGGCTATATTTCCCGTCTAAATTTTTTCGGCGGGGTAGCTCAGTCGGTTAGAGCAGTGGAATCATAATCCACGTGTCGGGG
>CAZUOC010000149.1:0-5838 GCA_964622335.1 uncultured Ignavibacteriaceae bacterium | reverse complement strand
TCCCGATATATTCAGGAAGACACAGAAATGAATGGAATCAATGTTCAGATTGCCACGCCAATCCAGCTGATTTTACTGTATTCAGTTGTATTGATTGTCATGAACACAATCAAACCGAAACGGATAGTCATCATAATGGAGTGTCGGGATATGTCTATAACAGCAATGCGTGCTACGACTGTCATCCTAAAGGTAACGCTGGAAACTTGCTACTTAAAAAAATTAAAATAAATAGATAATAGTTGAAGATTACAAGTTACATATTGCTATTACCCTTAGTTTGTTTTAGTACTATAGTATTTTCTCAATCGAATATTCAAATGAAAGAAGGAACAATTACATTTGTTTCTTCACAATATTCTTATGTAAAGTTCGATAATACTGAAGGCATCAAAACCGGGGACACTCTTTTCGTTGAGCAGAATAAAAACTTTTTACCAGCACTGAATGTTCAATTTATTTCTTCTAAATCTACAGCAGCGACTTTAATTGGAAACAAAAAATTAAATGTTGGAGATAAAGTTTTAGCAAGAATATCTATTAAGGTTGAAGAAGAAATAGTTGAAAGACCAGACACTGTTAATCAGGTTTTGCAACAAGAGGGCGAAGTTCTGCCTCCAACAGGAAATCAAAAAATATTAAACAGAAAGAAATCAGAAATTTCAGGAAGATTATCTGTACAATCTTATTCATCTCTTTCAAATACACCTGGAAGCATTGATTACCAGCGCTGGCGTTATACACTTTCACTTGACGCAGACAGAATTAGAGGTTCGAATTTATCTTTAACAAGCTATGTTAACTTCAATTATAGAGCTGATGACTGGAGTAACGTTTCATCAAAGGTTTGGGGAAGCTTAAAGGTTTACGACCTTGCTTTGAAGTATGAAATAAATGAGACTATGGATATCGTGGCTGGTCGTAACAGGAACAGGAGTATTTCTAATATAGGTTCGATAGACGGAATCAGGTTTGAAAAAAGATTTAATTCATACTATGCCGGAGCTGTTATAGGATACCGTCCTGATTTAAGCGATCTAAGTTTTAATCCTGATCTTTTTGAATTTGGCGGATATATAGGCAGAACAGATACTTTGGGTGCCGGCTTTATGGAAAATAATTTTGCGTTCATGCAGCAGACAAACAAATTTAAAATAGATAGAAGGTTTATTTACTTACAGCACACTAATAATATTTTGGCGAATACTTATTTCTTTGCTTCCTCGGAAATCGATCTTTTTAAAAAAATAATCAATGTGAAATCAAACGAATTTATTTTAACAAGTGTTTTCTTTTCGATAAGATACTCTCCCTCGAGAATTTTTTCGGCAACACTTTCATACGACGCAAGAAAAAATGTAGTTTATTATGAAACTTACAAGAATTTTATCGATAGTCTTTTTGAAAATGAAACGAGACAAGGATTCAATTTAAGAACAAATTTTAGATTGACAAATAATCTTTTTCTTGGATTAAATGGTGGGTACAGATTTAGAAACGGAGACCTTGATCAGACAAAAAACTTTGGAGGTTATTTATCATATTCAGCAATTCCTGTAATAGAATCTTCTGTTGCTGTTAATTACAATAAGCTGTTTACAAGTTATGTCAATAGTTCAGTTACCGGGGTAAGATTGACAAAATATCTTTTTAATAATAATGTTGATTTTTCTTTTGGATACAGAATTTCGAAATATGAGCTTACTACGTTTGCTTTCTCTTCAAATCAAAATATCTTTTCAATTGATATATCAACAAGGATTAATCGAACTATTTCGCTTTCCGTTTCTTATGAGGGAATTTTTGATGAGAGAAGCACCTTTACAAGAATATTTGCAGGCTTGACAACGCGTTTTTAAATTTTGAAGTACAAAATTGTATAGAGCTTTCGAACAAAATTGTTCCTGAATTTTAAATTAATTTTTCTTCCCTGACATCATGTATTTTGCGAAAAAAGCTCATATTAAAAAGATATTTGCAGAATAATGATATTATATTAAATAATTTAACAGTTTATCAAATTTTTGTTGACAATTTAATCACAATGTAATAGGTTTACCATGAATGCGGGCAGGTTTCTTTTTCCCGCGGAGGAGTTTATTATAATTATATTGGAGGCGATATGATAAAAATACACTCTTTAAGGGGGGCACTTCTTTAATTAAACTGAAGAGGGATATTTATTCACAACAAAGGGAGTAAAATAATGCGTAAGTTTATATCTATTCTGGTAATTTCGGTTCTTATAGGTGCAAGTGCATATGCTCAATACAAGCAAACAGGGGGTTACGCAAGGGTACAAGGAATGGGAAATAACCCATATCTTGTAGATCCTTACGAAACAACTGTAAACCCCGCTTGGGCAGGTTATTATCCAAACTTTTTGTTTGGTGATTTAGGAGCGTCGGCTGGTGCCTTTGCTCCAGGTGGCGTGGGACAGTTTATTTCTGCCAATTTCCATGTTGGCGGTGGGTTAACACTTGGAGGTATGTTAACAAGAAATGATTTTAATGGTGTTTCTATTGGTAGATTAGATCCGGGAGGAATAGTTTCAAATATTAATAATGCGGTAGGATCTGGATCAGTTGTGCCGCTAAATAATAACCTTGAGTTATTTGGCTCTTACAAATCCGGTAACTCTGTTTTTGGTTTAGGAGTTGCTTATGCAACAACTACAAATGAATTCAAGCCTGCTACAGGTAATAGCACAACAGGTTCTGCTACTCAAATCGGTTTTAATGCAGGTATTGTATCAAAACTGGCAGGTAAAGTTTTGCTTGATATAGGTGCGTCACTTATTCTTCCAAGCGCAAGTTATGAGCCCGCAACCGGGAATAAAAGCGAATTCTCCCAAACAATTATTGGTGTAAACGCCAGGGCATTTTATTCATCTTCTTCAAAACTAAGTTTTGTTCCGTCCTTGGTTTTCTTAACTGCTTCGGGTACCGGGGATGTAGGAGGAACTTCTTCTGATTTGCCATCTGCAACCGTAATTTCTTTTGGTATAGGTGCAAATTATGAAGTTGGTGATTTTTTACTTGCCGGCGGACCAGGATTTGCAACAATATCTGCAACAACTCAGGTATCAACCCCTACACAACCGGAATTAACAACTTCAATCTTTGCATTTCCCGTATGGAACCTTGGTATTGAATGGAATATGAATGATTGGTTTGTAGCGAGAGTTGGTTATTTTGCTACGACTGCAAAGGTCTCACAAGAGTCGCAAGCGACAGCGACTACAGTTAATGAAACAATTGTTACAAACTTTTTGGGACCACAAGGTTTGGGTGGTGGCGGCGCAACGGTAGGTGTAGGTTTCAGGCTAGGTAACTTCTCACTCGATGCCACTGTTAATGAAGATGTTTTACGACAGGGTTTAGCTAATATCGGCGGAGTAGGAGCAACATTTGCATATCTTTCATTAAGCTATTCAATGCCATAAAATTAATAGCTTATTATTATTTGAAAAGGTATCCTGAATTGGATACCTTTTCTTTTTTAAAGCCTGTGAAATATCTTTTATTGAAAGAGATTTCTCTCTATATTTTTGTTCTGAAAATAGGGATTTGAGATGTACGAATATGTTGGCGCAATACATATGCATTCTATTTATTCGGATGGTTCCGGGGTAGTAGAAGATATAACCACCGCTGCTTCAGAAATCGGGCTCGATTATATTATTCTTACCGATCACAATACTTTGAGAGCGTTAAAAGAAGGTTATGAAAGATGGTATAAGAATACTTTATTGTTAGTAGGATGTGAGATTAATGATAAACAAAATATTAACCATTACCTTGCTCTTGGAATTGATGAAGCTTTCTCTACAAGATTATCTGCAAAACAATATGTAAAAAAAGTTAAAGAGGTTGGCGGTATTGGTTTTATTGCCCATCCTATGGAAAAAAGAACACACATGAAAGAGCATCCATCTTATCCGTGGGTCGAGTGGGATACTGAAGACTTTACAGGGATAGAAATCTGGAATCACATGTCGGAATGGATGGAGAATTTAACCGAACAGAATAAATACCAGGCATTTCTTCATCCTTTAAGATCAATTATAGCTCCTACTGATGAGACTTTAAAAGTTTGGGATGAACTAAATCTTAAAAGAAAGGTTGTAGGAATTGGCGGAGTCGATGCTCACGCTCACAAATATAATTTATTGGGATTTCTCGAAGTAGAAATTTTTCCTTACAAAGTTTTATTCAAATCGATAAGAACACATATTCTAACTGATAATGAATTAAAAAAGGGAAAAGGAATAAAAGCAATAGAAGCTGCAAAGAAAGAAGTTTACAATGCACTTGGATCGGGAAGATGTTTTTTCGCAAATGATTATCATGGTGATTCAAGAGGGTTTCGATTTTTTGCTAAAGCAGGTGGCAAAATCTACCAAATGGGAGATAAAGTTCCATCTGCAAGGAAGGTAAATCTCAAAGTTTTACTTCCTGTTTCCGATGGAGTGATAAGATTAATTCACAATGGAAAAAAAGTAAATGAAACAGTTGGAAATGAAGGAGATTTTGTTGTTAACAGAAAAGGTGTTTACAGGATAGAAGTTTATATAAATGGCAAAGCCTGGATTTTTTCAAATCATATTAGAATTGCGGTTTAAAAATCATTTTTATAACAACGTTCTTTGCTAAATTATTCATTGTTCATTCTTAATTTTTAATTATTAAATGTGCCCATAGTTCAATCCGCCTTCGATAAATCTTCGGCGGACGAGAGTTGCAAAGAAATAAAATAAACCAAAATTTTAATTTGTACATAAAATAATTTAATGCGCCCATAGTTCAACTGGATAGAACGTTGGATTCCGGTTCCAAAGGCTGGAGGTTCAAGTCCTCCTGGGCGTACTAAAAAAAGCCAAAAGTTAAAGGTCAAAAGTCAAAATTAGAATAATATATAGAGGATTTCTGACTTCTTTCTAAAGGGATGTCTTTGGCAGAATGTTGACTTTTTATTTATGTTTTAACATATATCTTTACTAAATTTGAAGTCCAAATTTGAATATACTTATTAAGGATTTTTAATGTTAACTAAAAAGAAAAAGCTTTCAAGAAAAGAAATTAAGGAAGATAAATTAGTCTCTACTTACTATAAAGCGTATGGTTATTTTGAGGAGAATCGTTCGCGGGTTTTAATGTTCGGCGGTATCCTCATTGCTGTTGCAGCGTTGATTTATTTTTATATAAACAACCGAATGGAAGATAACCGCATTGCCGGAACTGAACTTGCAAGAGCAATGCAGAGCTATGATCAGGGTGCTTATCTTGAAGCAATTGAAGGTAGGGAAGGAACAAACATTGTTGGCTTGAAAAAGATTATTGAAGATTATGGAAGTACGGAGAATGGTGAGTATGCTAAAATTTATCTTGCCAACTCGTATAATTTTTTAGGAAGAAGTGATGAAGCGCTGAAATATTATGAGAATTATTCAGGCGGCAACAAAATTTTTGAAGCCACTTCTCTTGCGGGGCAAGCAGGAATTTATGAGACTAAAAAAGAATATCAAAAGGCTGCCGATTTTTATTTGAAAGCTTCACGTGTTTCAGATAACAATGTTTTAAACCCGGACTATTTGCTTAAAGCCGGTATTGATTTTATGAAGGCCGGTAATAATGATGAAGCCAAAGAATTGTTCGAAAAAATCAAACAGGATTATAACACATCATCTGCATTCAGGGAAGTTGATAGATATCTTGCCCAAGTTCAATAATTGATTTGGTAATCGACGGTTAAATTTATGCTACTAAAGAAGCGGTTAAGTATATATTTTGCTGATTGTTACAACTCCCTGATATAATGTATTTCTTGACTTTCAGA
>CAZUOC010000148.1:0-5873 GCA_964622335.1 uncultured Ignavibacteriaceae bacterium | reverse complement strand
AATCAAGTATTTCAAGCAAATATTGAACATGTTCTTTATTACAATATATTCCTTCTCCCCCCGAATTTACCGTACTGGTTTTTCTACATTATGGAAAAATTTCTAACCCGGATTCATCTGTTTATAAAAGCCTTGGCGAATACGGATATCTTTTTGAAGCAAAGGAATTAAAAGGAAAAAACCTAGCTGCCTGGCTGATCGATTATACCGAATCAAAAGGGAAAATTCTTACGGAAGATAATGCGCGACTTTTTATTGATATTGCCGGTGAGAATAGAAATATGCTTGAAGTTCAAATGGAAAAGATTTTTACCTTTGTTAGTGAGAAGAAAGAAATCGATCACAAGACAATTACTGAAATATCATCTTCTTTAAAAGAGTTTTCAATTTTTGATCTTCAGGACGCTCTCTCTAAAAGAGACAAGAAAAATGCACTCAAGATCGCTTATAAATTAATTGATGGTGGAGCAGAACCGACTTTTATCATTTATATGTTAACAAAATATTTTACAGGTTTATCCAGAATTAAAGAGCTAAAAGAAAAAAATATTCCAGATCAGGTTGCCGCCAGGATTGTGGGGACGCATCCTTATTACTATAAAGATTATTTGAGTGCAAGAAAACTTTATTCTGATGAAAAAGTCTTTGATTCCGTGAGAGCACTTCTGAAAGCAGACCTTTCAACCAAAACAACCTCTGCAGATCCCCGGAATGTTATAGCAATTCTTATCGCCGAAATAATGGCTTAAAATTTATTTATAGATTGATCAACTCCTACAAAATTGGATGTTTTATGAATATTTTGAAGATAATGCCTTTGGCTTAGTTTTTAATTAATTTATTGTTTTATTCTGGAAACTTTTAACAAACCCGAGAGTATAAACCTATTGACCGACAAAAATCTTAATGATCTTTCCGATGAAGAGCTGATCATTGAATTTCAGAAAAATGATGATGTTAAGGCTTTCGAAATCCTGGTTCAAAGGTATAAAAACCCTTTGACCAATTATGTTTACAGGTTTATTGGAGATTATGAAGGTTGTGTTGATATTGTTCAGGAAACGATGATTAAAGTTTACAGGTATAAAGATTCTTATAGTTTTGTTGCAAAGTTTTCAACCTGGATTTATACAATTGCTGGTAATTTAGCCAGGACGGAGTATCAAAGAAGAAAAAGGAGAAATTTATTTTCGATAAATTCTTATGGCGAAAATAAAAACGAAACTTTTGATATTCCCGATGAAAGTTATCGTCCCGATGTTATTGCTGACAGCGGAATCAAAGATAAAATAATTCAGGATGCATTATTAAAAATTTCAAAAGCATACAGAGAAGTTGTGATTCTTAGGGACATACAGGAAATGTCTTACGAGGAAATTGCTGAAATAACAGGATTAAATGTCGGAACTGTAAAGTCCAGAATAAACAGGGGCAGAGCCCAATTGCAGAAGTTGTTAAAGGATATTTATAAAGAGTAGGTTAGAGTTATGATTAACAAAGATGATAAATTAAAATATAAGGATGTGATTGATTCACTTAAAAGTTTGCAAAAAGTAAAAGCACCGGCAGACTTTGAAACAAACCTGACAAGAAGAATTAATTCACTTGGTTCTGAAAAGAAGAAAAGTTTTTGGGAAAGATTTTTTGTACCTTCAAGATTAATTCCCACGGCTGCCCTTGCAGTTAGTGCAGTCATATTACTTTTTGTTCTTAATACTACCAATAATGATGAAGATCCTTTATTAATCAATCCCAGGATTAGAACAGATATTATTTCCACAGATGATATATCCCGGGTTGAATTATCTCCGGACCAAAATACTGCCAATCCTCAGAGTGAGAAACTAAAAAGCTCAAATCAAGGTGAGCTCAGGGACCAAAAAACATATTCGGATTCTGATAGAAAAAATCACGCATTATCTTTTTCTGATTTTGAATATTCAATTGATAAAAAGGGACTTAATTTCAGGCAGGTCAATCTTAGCAAAGAAGAAAGAGAAAGCCTTTCCCGTGTAAAAAGCCAATTCTTAAAAATTAAGAAAAATAGCAAAAACAACTGATTTTAGCCATTAATATCCTAATTGGCATTGGAATTAATAACCGACTTGTATATATTTAGCGCTACATTTTTGAAGGTTTATATAAATTTTTAAGGTTAGAGATTAAATGAAAAAAGGAATACACCCGGAGTACAGACCTGTAGTTTTCCAGGATGCTTCAGCTAATTATTCATTTTTAACACGGAGTACTATTAAGTCATCTGATACGATTGATTGGGAAGATGGAAAGACGTACCCACTTGTTAAGTTAGAAATTTCAAGTGCATCTCATCCGTTTTTTACAGGAAAGCAAAAGTTACTCGATACAGCCGGACGGGTAGAGAAATTCAAGAAAAAATACTCAAAGAAATAAAACTTTTTTATTTTACCTTTTAATAAGCCAGCAATCGACTGGCTTTTTTTATTTCTGACCGTAAAATCTGCTCAGGATTCTTACATCAAAAAATGTTAAATTATGAAATAAAATTATTATTATTGAAACAGAATGCAGCTTTGTGTCTTTGAAGATAAAAACACTTCTAATTTTTTCCCTTTAACATATTCAAGACCCGTGTACGATTTAATTTGCGGGTATACTTCCTTAAAAAATAAAATATTCAGATTATTCCCTACGGCGAAACATTCGCTTCATTGCAGGAATTATTTAGAGAATATTACTATTCAGAATAACCAGGGAATTCTAGTTAACTCGATTGAGGGAGATGAATGTTTATTTATTAATGGAAGAGTTTTGGCAGATGGCAACCTCATTAAACTTCTTTCCAAAAAGAAAAAAGAAAATATTGTTTACGTTTCCGAAGATACAGTTATTGCCGCGTATCTTTCCGGTTCACACATAGATTCTTTTAAGAAAAATCTTGGCGATTCGATTGATCTGGAAAACTTCGAAGGAATTCATACAGAGAGCGTTGAACAAAAAACATTTAACTATTTATGGGATATAATTAATTATAACGGCGAAGAACTGAATACAGAATTTAAAATTCAGTTTAATAAAAAGAAAAGAAAAAACCAGAAGAGAATTGCGGGTAAAACCTTTGATGGTGTTCATCTTGTAGAAAAAAAAGAAATCATAATTGAAAAAGGAGCTATAGCAAAACCGGGTGTCGTTATAGATGCTTCTAAAGGTCCGGTGTTTATTGATAAGAATGCTGAAGTTTTTCCAAATGTGGTTATTGAAGGTCCGGCTTATATTGGAGAATTCTCGAAGATTAAAAGTGCCGCAACAATTTATGAAAATGTAAGCATTGGGAAAGTTTGTAAAATAGGTGGTGAAGTTGAAGACGTTGTAATAATGCCTTACAGCAATAAACAACATGCCGGGTTTTTAGGTCATGCCTATCTCGGAAGCTGGATTAACCTTGGAGCAGATACGAACAACAGTGATTTAAAGAATAATTATAGTACAGTTAAAGCTTATGTTAACGGCAAAATGATTGATAGCGGTTCCCGGTTTTTGGGACTGATGATGGGAGATCACTCAAAGACAGCGATAAACACTATGTTTAACACAGGAACTGTTGTTGGTTTCTCATGTAATATTTTTGGTGCAGGTTTTCCACGCAACCATATTCCTTCATTTACCTGGGGGGGTGCAGGGATATCTAAAATATATAGTGTCGATAAAGGTATTGAGACAGCACAAATAGTTTTGTCGAGAAGAAACATTACTATGATAGAAGATGATAAAAAACTTTTTCATAAAATATTTGAATTAACCAAACAAGAAAGAGGCAGCATTAAAATTGCCTGATAACACAGCTCCACTTGAAGAACATATAATTAAAGACCTTTATGATGGTGTCCGTGGATTAGCAGTTAAGATCTTAAATAGGATTGAAAGAACCGACAGCTACCTTGATAAGCTTCTCGATTACGAAATGAGAAGCCATGAATTAAGCGGTCCGGATAAAGCTTTGCTTTATGAAATTGTTCATGGCGTTGTAAGATGGATGGGAAGATTAGATTGGATACTAAATGGTTTTTACAAAGGACAGTTTTCAAAAGCAATTCCCAATCTTAAAAACGGACTTCGCGTTGCTCTTTATCAAATACTATTTCTGGACAGAGTTCCTGATTATGCTGTTGTTAACGAAGCAGTTGAGTTTGTAAAAAGACTTCAGGGGCAGAAACCGGCTGATCTTACAAACGCTATTTTAAGAAATATAGTTAAAAGTAAAAACGGGATCCGCTACCCTGATCCGGAAGAAGACCTCGTTGGTTATCTGAGCGCTTATTATTCTCATCCATCCTGGATGGTTAAAAGATACGTAAAGCGTTTTGGAAGGGAAAATACTGAGAAGTTACTCTATGCAAATAACGAAAAGCCTTTTCTTACTTTAAAGATTAATGCAGTTAAAACTAACCCGGAAGAATTTAAATCTTTGCTGGAATCCGTCAATCTCAGGTTTGCTCCCGGAAAATATTTACCTGAATTTTTTAAACTGCAGAATCTCACAAACATTACAGCATGGGAATATTTTACAAAAGGCTATTTTAATATCCAGGATGAGAGTGCCGGGCTTGCGTGTAAATTGCTTGATGTAAAACCGGGAATGAGGGTTCTGGATTTGTTTGCCGCTCCCGGCGGTAAGACTGCATACTTAATCGGCTTAATGGGAGATAGCGGTGAAGTTGTTGCAGTTGACAGATATGAAAGCCGTTTGAATATTCTTAAAAGCAATATGGAAAGATTAGGATTTAAATCGGTAAATACTTTCGTTTCTGATGCACGTGAGTTTAATGATGAACCTTATGACAGGGTTCTGGCAGATGTTCCTTGTTCAGGAACAGGAACACTTTCCAAAAAGCCGGACATAAAATGGAAAAGAGATTTACTTGACATAAGAAGAATGAATACACTTCAGCTAGAGTATATTGAAAAGGCGGCTTCTCTGGTTAAAGAAAATGGTGTTCTCGTTTACAGCACTTGTTCTATCGAACCGGAAGAAAATTTTGAAATTGTTCAAAAGTTTCTGGAAAAGAATAATAAATTTAAACTAATTAATGCGGAAAATACTTTGCCCAAAGAACTCCTAAATGAAAACGGATGCATTCAGACTTATCCGCATATAAATCAGATGGACGGAACTTTTGCTGCAAAGTTGCTTCGTATCGGGTAATTGTTTTTTAACATAAATTTTATAAATATGTTCTTGTAAACAACAACTAACACTAGCTTTAAATATGTTAGAAAAAATTGCGGAAGAATTACATGAGGCTCGCGTAAAAAGCGGTGTCACTCTTCAGCAAATGGCTGGGAAGACAAGGGTCGATATAAAATTCCTTGAAGCTATTGACAATGGAGACTTCACTTTTTTGCCGGAACCCTATGTAAAGGCATTTATTAAAGATTTTGCAATAATGGTTGGACTTGATGAAAATAAAATCATTTTAAAATATGAAGCTGCAAAACAAGGCAAACTTCCCGAAGAAATAGATGCAGAAAAAAAATCAGGCGTCGATGATAAAAGTGAAGAGCAAAAACCCATACAAAAATATGATGCTACTGCTGCTGGTAATCAGGATAATTTAAAGAAGACGATCAATCCAAATGTAAGATTGTATGGAGCCATCGCTGTTATTTTCGTTTTTGTTTTACTTTTTATTTACCTGGTTTTCTTTAAGAGTTCAAATGAAATTATTGTAGCTGAAAAACCTATTGAAGAAGTTGTAAAAGATTCGCAGCAGCGTTTTGTCCCGGAGGAAAAACCAAAACAAGAAGTAACAAGTTCAACTCAGCAGGACAGTCTTATTCTGAATATTTTAGCGACCGATACTTCGTGGGTAAAAATTATACTCGATGATAAAAAT
>CAZUOC010000147.1:0-5874 GCA_964622335.1 uncultured Ignavibacteriaceae bacterium | reverse complement strand
GATAAATGAAATGAGGACAGTGCCGTATGCAATGAATCTTGGTATTAAAAAATCAACAGGAGATTTTATAATAAGGTTGGATGCTCACGGAGTATTTCCTAGTAATTATTTTTCTGAATTGGTTGCCTGGAGTAAAAAATTAAATGCGGATAATGTTGGCGCTCTCTGGATAACCGATGTAAAGAATAAGAATCCTAAAACTAATTCTATCAAAAAAGTTTTGAGCAATAAATTTGGAGTCGGTGATTCACTCTTTAGAATAGGAATAGATAAAGTTACAGAAGTTGATACAGTACCTTTTGGATGTTACAGAAAAGAAGTTTTTGATAAAGTCGGATATTATGACCAACGCCTGGAAAGAGACCAGGATATAGAATTAAACAAGAGACTTAAAAAAAACGGAGGACGAATATTTTTACTACCGGGTCTTTCATCAACTTACTATGCACGTGAAACTTTTTCAGGTATAGCCAAAAATAATTATCAAACCGGGCTTTGGAATATTCTGACCGTCTATTTTACAAAGCGGTTAGCTTCTTTAAGTTTGCGGCATTTTATTCCACTTATATTTTTATTGTCTTTGCTTATTCCCTTAATATTAGCAATCTGGTTTCCTTTACTTAGCGTAATAGCAGCAGTTAGTTTTGTCTCTTACCTGATTGTCCTATTAAAAGTATGTTTACAAACCAACGATGAGACATCGTCATTTTATTTTATTTTAATAGGATTTATAGTCTTGCATTTTTCTTATGGTTTTGGTTCATTGGTAGGAATTTTTAGGATAGATACCTTATTCAAAAGAAAGATGAATTGAAAGCAGAAAAATATAAAGAAGCGATAGCAGCAATTTTGAAGTGCAATCCTGCTAATATATTTTTATACTGGAAGGGGAGAGTTGCTCTCTATGCTATTCTTAAAGCGATGGGAGTTGAGGAAGGTGATGAAGTCATCATCCCTGCATTTACCTGTGTTGTAGTTCCCAACGCAATTCTTTATCTGGGAGCTAAACCTGTTTACGTCGATATCTCAATTGAAAATTATAATACAGACATAAATAAATTAGAAGAAGCAATTACTTCAAAAACCAGAGTCATTATTTGCCAAAATACTTTTGGGCTATCATCTAATATTGATGAAATAATTCGGCTTGCCGGGCAGCATAATCTTTTTACAATCGAAGATTGCACACATGGCTTTGGCGGTTTTTATAATGGGAAACCTAACGGCTCATATTGTGATGCCGCATTCTATTCCACACAGTGGAATAAACCTTATTCAACCGGCATAGGAGGTTTCCTTGTTGTTAACAATAACAGGTTTATTGATAATGTAAAAATGTTAGAGCGTGAAAAAATAAAACCAACATTTGTTGATAATCTTGTCCTTGCACTTTTAATCTTGTTCAGGCAGAATTTTATAAATAAGTATACATACTGGACCTTTGTTGGACTTTACAGGTTTCTTAGCAATCACAATTTGATAATAGGGTCGACACAGGGAGATGAGTTATCTGAAATAAAAATGCCTGAAAAATATTTTAAGGATATGTCGTTTGTTCAAATATCAACAGGTATCAAAAAACTTGGTAAACTTGAGAAAGTGAATTCATTCAGACAAAAAAACGCTAATGATTATACCCGCTTTCTTAAGGCTAAGAAAAAAACGTTTGTCGATGATAGGTTTTTTAAGAACCATTTATTTTTAAAGTATCCTTTGATTGTTAAAAACAGAGAATTATTTTTTGAATTAGCCGGGAAAGAGAAAATAATTTTAGGTGACTGGTTTACTACTCCGCTTTACCCCGTTAAAGGAAGTCTTCAACATTGGGGCTTTAATTCCTGTAATTATCCATGTTCAACAGAGATTGCAGGAAAGATAGTGAACTTGCCAACTGATGTTAAAAATAATTTTAAAGTCTTAAGTTTCCTTGAAAAGAATCTTAACTTGATTGAGTAAAACTATACGGCAGATATAATCTTTTAATTAATTTTTTTTAGGTTAATCTTACTTAGTGGTATAAAAGGTAAAGAACAAACAGTCTTTATTTTTTGGCAAAAATTTTGATACTATTTCATTTATGTTAAAAAAAACGTTATTTTCCTGTGTCCATTTTCGAGACAAGAGTACTAATTGGGGGGAGTTCCCTCAAAGAATAGGTATATTGATTAGGATATTTTGAATATGAATAAAGATTTTTTGTTTTTCCACAAGCCATTTATCACTGAAGAGGAGGTCAATGAAATAGTTGATACGGTGCGTTCTGGCTGGCTTAGTATGGGACCCAAAACTATTAAGTTCGAAGAAGCTTTTAATTCTTATATTGGCAGTAAAAAATCTATTGCTGTAAGTTCCTGGACTGCAGCGGGGCACCTTGCCCTTGAAGCTTATGGTGTAAAACCGGGGGATGAAGTAATTGTTCCAACAATGACTTTTCCTGCGACTGCCGAGATTGTTTGTTACTTCGGAGCCAAGCCTGTTATTGTTGATGTAGATGAAGATACTCTCAATATATCTCTTCAAGAAATTGAGAAAGCTATTACTCCCAAAACTAAGGTAATAATTCCTGTTCATTACGGGGGACAGCCATGTGATATGGACGAAATTCATGAAATTGCTAAAAAGCACAAGATCAAAGTAATTGAAGATGCGGCGCATTCTTTACCTGCGGTTTATAAAGGGAAAAAAGTAGGAACAATATCTGATGTTACCTGTTTTAGTTTTTATGCAACTAAGACCTTGTCTACAGGTGAAGGAGGTATGATTTGCACTAATGATGAAGAAATTGCCGAACGGTGTTCAATAATGCGTTTACATGGAATCAATCGGGATGCATGGAAAAGATATACTGAATCGGGTTCGTGGTATTACGAGGTTGTAGCCCCGGGCTTTAAATATAATTTTACAGATTTGCAAGCTTCCTTAGGTTTACCGCAACTCAAGAAAGTGGACCTTATGTGGAAGTCGAGAAAGAATATTGCCGAGAGGTACACTGCAGCTTTAAAGGATAATAAATTTCTAACCCTTCATACCGTAAAAGAAGATAGAGAATCTTCGTGGCACTTATATCCAATACGTTTGAATTTGGAGCGTTTAAAAATAAATCGTGCTCAACTGATCGATGAAATGAGAAAACTGAATGTCGGTGCCGGCGTGCACTTTATGCCTGTTCATCAGCATGTCTATTATACTCAGACCTATAACCTGGATGATAAAAATTATCCGGTGGCTTCGTCTGTTTTCCCGAGATTGGTGTCTCTTCCCATTTATCCTGGAATGAAAGAAGAACACATTGACAAGGTAATAAATGTATTGGTCGATCTGTTGACTAAATATAAAAAATAAAATTTTGTCTCTTGTTTAATGGGTAAGCAGGGAAGTTTCATTAAAAGACTAACTGATATTATCATAAGCTTGTTTACCCTTTTGATTTCCCTCCCGGTAATTTTAATCTTTATCATAGCTATTAAACTGGAAACCAAAGGTCCTGCTTTTTTTCTACACGAGCGAACCGGTTACAAAGGGAAAAAATTCAAGTTATTTAAATTGAGGGGAATGGTTTATAATGCATTGGAAATCGGACCAGGCATCACTCAAAAAAATGATCCCAGAATAACTAAAGTCGGTAAAATACTTAGGAGAACAAGTATTGATGAGATTCCAAATTTTATTAATGTTTTAAAGGGCGAGATGAGCATAGTGGGACCACGACCTGAAATAGTAACGATTACTAGTGAATATGCTGAAAGACAAAAAATAATTTATGATTACAAGCCAGGCATTACCGGAATTTCTCAGATTAATGGGAGGCAGACTCTTACTCCTGATGAGAGAGTAAAAATGGAGATTGAATATTATAACAAAGCAACTTTTTTTTCTGATCTGAAAGTCATCTTCAAAACATTCAAAGTTGTGATAAGTAATGAAGGGAATGTATAAACAGGTTTAAATTCCCTATGGAGTTTATAAAGAAGATACTTATTTAATAGTCATATTTTTTATCTTGCCTTGGTTTATACTATGTGCTATGTTTTCGTTCAGATTTTCAATCATCAAGGAGTTCAATGCGGGTAACATCCGGCATAGTTTTCATATTATTTATCACGCTTCTTTTTAGCTTCAACTCTTTTCCGCAGAAATATAAAGTTATTGAATCAACAAATGATCATTTGACTTTTGAAATTGATTTTAATAATTCCTATAAAATTGTTGATACTTTAATTGAGGGGAAAAAATATCAAAGAATTTATGGCGGGGATTTTTCGTATAGACAACCGGGTGATCCCTGGCTGCCGGAATTGACAACTCTTGTAGGAATACCCCATATCAGTCAGCCCAGGATAAAAATCTTGGTAAAAAAACAATCTACTAAGAAAAATCAATTTATAATTCCATTCCCAAGTAACGATTCTTCTTTAACAGAACAGGAGTTTGAAAAATTTAATAAAGATATCTACTCAAATAGTCGACTCTATCCAAAGATTGCTGCTGAATTAGGTGAACCTTATGAATTTCGTTTTCTAAAAATTCTTCCGGTAGAAATTTCCCCTTTCCAGTTTAACCCGGTTACCCGTGATTTAATTTTTAATTACAACATTACTATTCGCATTGATTTTGGTAGCCAGGGTAAAGGCAATATTATTTCTGTACCTGATAATATGACTAATGAATTTGTGAAAAACTCTCTTCTTAATCCTAATGTAGCTAAAAGTTTTGTTGGAAAAGTTATTTCTTTAAATAAACGATTGCAGGGGGGCTCATACTGGTACGATCCAAATAAAAATTATTTCAAAATTTTTCTGAAAGAAAAAGGGGTATATCGAATAACTTATGAACAGTTAGTTTCTGCCGGAGTTCAGTTGGGAACAGGCACTCCAATCGATAAACTGGAATTATTTAATAATGGAGCGTCCGTACCAATTGATATTAGTGATAATAATTCTGATAATTTTTTCGATGAAGGGGATTACTTCAAATTTGTTGGGTTTCCACCTACACCTACACAGTATTGTAATATGAACATTTACAATTTAAGCAATATCTATTGGTTTTCTTACCAAAGTGATTCCACTGGCTTACATTATGTTAACACTCCGGGTACAACAACAAAATATGACCGCAATTATATTTCAAATTTACAGACAATTCATTACGAAAAAGATTCTTTGTATGAAAGATTAGGATATGCACTGAATGATAAAAGAGATTACTGGTATTGGGACAAAGCTACGGCTAATAGCGGGCATTCCACTTATGCTTTTCAATATAGGTTTAGTGAATTTCCGGATTTTGATACCTCGTCAAAACAGGTTAGACTTAGAATTGGTCTGCACGGTATGACCAAAAGTCCTTATTGCACTACAGATCACAAAGCATATGTATCAATTACCGATCAACCAATAGGCGATATAACTTGGGACGGGCAAACAGAGGCAACGTTCGATAAAACATTTCACGTTTCTAATGATAGCATAAAAATCTATTCGACAGGAAATATAGTTAAAGTAGAAGTTAGAGGAGACATTTGCCAGCTAGTTCATGACGATGAAATAAGAATTAACTGGGTAGAATTCAATTACTGGAGATACAATAGAGTCCATAATAAATATTATGATTTCACAAATTATGATAGCACAGGTATTAACCGTTATTTTTTTTGGCAATGGCAGGGAAGTGATATACATATATATGTTCCTTCTAAAAACAAATCAATATATTATCCTAATACCACAGAGTATATAGAATTTGTAGATACTGTAAAAGAATCAGGAACAGAATATTTCTTTTCTTCTACAAATAATTTTTCTAATGTTGATTCTATTGTATCCGATGTCCCTTCAAACTTGAGAGAATTATCCAATGGTGCAGATTATATAA
>CAZUOC010000146.1:0-5885 GCA_964622335.1 uncultured Ignavibacteriaceae bacterium | reverse complement strand
AGAGAGTTTTTTTGCATCGACAAAAACAGAAAACGTGCGCCCGTTTTTTGTGCCTTTTAGAGCTTTGTCTTCGTGACACATAAGGCAGTCGTCTTTCGACTGTCCGAATGAGTAATTGAGACAAGCAAATAATCCCAGTACTGAAAAAATTACGATGTTACGATAATACAAATTTTGATCTCACATTATCTTAAAATTTAAACTTTTAAGATGTGTATTATTAAGGCTGCACAAAAATCAAATGCTTTTAATTTTCATTATCCTGTTGATTTTGATTTTCCTTTTTTATTTTTTCGAGTTCAGCAGGATGTTCCTCAGACATTTCCTCTTCCGTAATGGTTCCTTTAATCCAGGCAATATTCATCGGGTATGTATCCGGATTAAATATTACGAAGTAGAAATGCCATACTACAATTGCCAGGAATGCAAGCCACGCTTCGTAGTAGTGAATAGTTCTGGCAACATCCCATCCAAGTTTTGTAAGTAATCCTATAAAAGTATTGTCGAACCACAGGATTATTCCTGTTACTGTCATTACTACAGTTCCCCAGATTAGAGCCCAGTATTCTGCTTTTTCAACGTAACTGAATCTTCCTAGTTTAGGTTTTGTTTTGGAAAGACCAAGATTATATTTTGCAACGCCGATTGCTTCTGTAATATCTGAATATCTCGGAAGGAGATCTTTTACCAATTGTTTACCACGTGTTGTAAAAAAGATGTAATATATATGGTAAAGAGAAGCTGTAACCATAATTACTGCGGCTACCCTGTGTATAATTCCTCGAATTTCAAATCCGTATTCGCTCAAATCTCTTAAATGTCTTACCCACCAGGCATCAGGGAACGTGAGCATAAATCCGGTTATAACCAGTGTAAGGAAACTAATTAAAAGAGAAAAGTGCTGTATCCTTTCACCCAGCGTCATTCTTACATAAAGTGAGTGCCCATAATGTTCTTCTTTAATTAGCCCACGCTGTTTCATCTTTTTGATTTTAGACTTTTTAATAAAGTCCAAAAAATTATGTATGAACATTCCGCCGATAACAATAATGATGAGTATTATATAGGCATTAGCAATCCAATAAAGGAGAGGTTCAGCCTTTTGGGTCATAGTAATATGAACCTGTCCAACAGTAAAATTAGTATTTGCACCTGGATGACATTTGCCGCATGTTTTTACAAGGTTACCTTTATAAATTGTAGAAGTTGGATCACTGGCAGGCTTAATATTATGAGCACCATGACAACTTGCACAGTTAGCCACTATTGTTGAACCGCCTTCAATAGCAAGACCATGGAATGAGTCTTTAAATGTTTCCGGTCTGTTTGGGGAAAGTCCATATTTACTAGTGAGTTTTACAGAACTATGACAAGGTGTGCATACTTCCTTAGAAACATTACCTGCTGAGACAGGTGAGTTAGGATCGTTATGCTTAAGAATATTATGTTCACCATGACAATTGGTACATACAGGTGCATCTGTATTTCCGTTTACAACTGCTACCCCATGTATACTTTCATTATATATTTTTTCTATTGAACCGTGACACTTACCACAAGTATTAGGAACATTTGTTTTAAAAACAGTTGATCTCTGATCTGTTCCTTTTTCCACTTCGTGAGCAGTATGACAATTGACACAATTAGCAGCTTTTAAGTTTCCGCCGTTAAGAGCTCTTCCATGAACACTGTTCTCATATGATTTAATAAAAGCAGTAGTAGGAGCAATTCTGTTTCTTACTTCAGGATTATCCAGATGGCAGGAAAGACACAACTTTTCCTGTGCAATTTTTACATTTAAAGTATCCCGTTTTACAGTAACATCTGTAATAGGTGAAGTATGACAAAGAAGACAATTAGGGGCACCCTTAAGATCTGCCTTTAATGCCTGATAGTGAGCTGACTGAAGGAATTTTTCTTTTTCAACTTTATGACATCTGCCACATCCATCAACGATATTGTCTTTATAAAATGGAGAGCCTTTTTGTTTTGGAGAAATAATATTGTGTGTGCCATGACAGTCTTTACACGATTCGCCGGGTATTGTTCCTTTACCATGTGTCGCTAGTATCTGTGGATGAAATGGATGTTGGACTGGAGCATTATTATGGCAACTCACACAATTTACCGGATCAATTTTTTCTTTGTGAGGCATTTCATCCGGATCGAATCCAACGTGACAGGATACACAGGAAAGATTTTTATGAGGAGATTTGGCTAATACTTTTGCGTCAACAAAAATGGAAACTTCCTTTTCTCCCTTTTCCATTGTTAATGTTTCATCACTATGACACATAAGACAGTCATCGCTACTCTGGGCAAACAAATAACTTTGGATGCCGAGAGAAAGAAACACTATTAAAAAGGAGAGTAAATGCGAACTATTTACGCTAGTATTAATTTTCAAACTTTTTACATACCTAAAGAACGTTAACAACTTCTGAATCAATGAATTCTATTGCCCGGTTTCCTGAAACTACACAAATTATTTTATAAAAACCTCTTACTCTTAGGAACATCTGTTCTAAGAATAAGCAAGACCAAATAACAAAACCACAAAGAATACAAAGATCAAATAACTAAGAATGTATTTCATTTATTTACCGTATTAATTTTTTTAACTTGAATATGAGTACAAACTCAAAGGCTATGCCGTAAAAATTATTATATAAAAATAAAATTATCAGCTTTACATTTAAAAATATCTCTAAAAAGAGAGAAAAATCAAAGAAGTTTATCGGATTTGAGAATAGAAATCCCCGGAATCAAAATCATGCAAAAAGGAATATTGTTTAGCAATTTAGACTAAGTTAAACTCAGTTTGTCTTTTAAGTATTTTGGGAAATTTATCAATTACCGCCGAGCCAATTATCGATGCTATCTGCTTAGAATCCATTCCTTTCGTATTAATCACAAGATTATACAGAAACGGATCGTCTATTTTCCTGTTAAATACGGAATATAAATATTTCTTCCTTCATAGATCATGCTGCTCTACTATAGCTTGAGCACTTTTATAGTCCAAGCAATAATGTCCTTCAAAATTCTTTATTCTTTCATTTAAAGGAGCTATTAAACGAACATGAAAAGTATTATTAAGATGAGAAGTAATAACATTAGCTCCCCTGCCGATTATTATTGAATATCCTAAAGATGCAAGACGAAGAACAGTTTCACTTGTCTTATGAATAAGTGTCCATTGCCCTGGCAACCCGCTAAACATTTCATTCAGTATAGAAGAGAAGAATGATACTTTTTCCTCTTCCATAAGTTCTTTAAGTGTATTCGGCAGGTTGTGATCATCAAGAACTTTTTCAATCAGATTTTTATCAAAGATTGTCCAATCGGGAGAATTCTGCCCGATATTTTTTTCATTAAAGAATGAAATCAACTCTTCACAAACAATTTTTGCGCTCGTTCCTGTTTCTCTTGAAACCGTAATACAAGGACCGGGAGGAAATCTTTTTTTCTTCATTCCGTTTTTAACTGCATGAGATTCTATATACAAACGGCATTTCTCTAACTCACCGAGAATACGCATTTCTATACTCTCCTTTTAATTTTAATAAAATTTTTATTTGAAGCAGGTGAAGGGTGATCTCGGGCTCTCGCCATATTTAAGAGTATATCAATACTGAAATAGAAATCAACAGCGAACAAAGGTATAAAAGCATAGCACCCTCTACCTGTCACTTTTCTATCGTATCAACGTGTAAGCAACGATAACTGTTGTGTTACATTCTCGAGATCAAATGGTTTGTAAAAAATTGATGTAACGTATTTTCTTATATTCTGATCAAAGGCTTTAAATTTATTATCGAAAACATAAAACATAATTATAGGAGTTTTGGATTTTACAAGTTTTAAATCCTGGCATAAAGCTTCTATATCTGCGGAAGGAGGAGCATCCAATAAAATCAGGTCACAGCTAAAGCTTGAGCATATAGCTTTCAGGTCATCGATGTCTGTAGTCATAGTAATATTATAGCTTGGCTGAAGATACATCAGCAGGCTAAGGTTCAAAGTAAAATCGGGGCTATAAAAAATAATCTTCTTCATAAATAAATTAATATATACTGATGCTAACTCCCTGATAAAATAATTCCATTTGCGTGCCATGGGCACTTAATTTATTAGTAAATATTCGGAATGCTTAGATTGTCTGTTTTACAGGATTTTTTTAAAGATTATTGAGAAGTGTTCAAATATACAATAGTAGTATTCTCAGTAATGAAAACAGCGCGTCTTGGTTTTAAGAAAAAGATCAGGATTTTATCTCAAGCTCTTTAAGTTTTCTGTAGAGTGTCGAGAGCCCAACCTGAAGTTGTTCGGCTGTTTTTTCTTTATTGAATTCGTTGCTCTCAAGAGTTTTTAATATTAGATCTCTTTCATAATTTCTAACAGATTCTTCAAGTGATCCGGTATTCAGAACAGCCAGATCATTACCATGCTGATAGAAGCTAGACGGAAGATCTTTGATAGTTATGAATTCATCCTGCGAAAAAATAACAGCACGTTCAATAACATTTTCAAGTTCCCTCACCTCACCTTTCCACTTGTGAGTCATCAAGGCACGAACAGCCTGGTTATCTATCCCTTTAATATTTTTATTCATCTCTGTGCGGTACTTATTCAAAAAGTGATCGGCTAACAGTGGAATATCATCTACTCTTTCCTGCAACGTTGGTAAGTTTATTTCAACCACATTCAATCTGTAGTAAAGATCTTCTCTGAATTTTTCGATTTTTATTTCTTCTTTTAAATCTCTGTTTGTTGATGCAATGAACCTGACATTAACCGGTAAGGCTACGGTAGTTCCAACAGGCGTATATTCTTTTTCCTGAAGCACTCTTAAGAATTTTACCTGCAGCAAAAGCGGAAGTTCACTTATTTCATCAAGAAAAAGCGTACCACCATCTGCAGCTTTAACATATCCTTCTTTATCGCTAACTGCACCGGTAAATGCACCCTTCTTATGTCCAAAGAGTTCACTTTCAATCAGGTTCTCGGTGATGGCGCCACAGTTAACAGCAATAAAAGGTTTGTTTTTTCTTTTACTATTATAATGAAGAGCACGCGCTACCAGCTCTTTTCCCGTTCCGCTTTTACCTGTTATCAAAACTGTGCTTTCTGTTTCAGCAACTGTCTTCACTGTTTGATAAACATTCTTCATTGCCTGGCTTTTACCGATGATATTTTCGAAATCAAAATTCCTCTGTATTTCGCCGCGAAGAATCCTATTTTCTAACAGGATATTTTTTGCCTCGAACAGTCTTCTTATCTTTAATAAAAGTTCATCAAACTCAACCGGCTTAAGTATATAATCGCTTGCACCGCTCCGGAGCGCCTTTATTGCAGTATCCAAAGAACCAAATGCCGTAACAATAATAACTGATGTTTTAATATTCATCTTTTTAATCTCCTCAAGAAGCTCGGTTCCTTTCATAACCGGCATCTCAAGGTCGCTTATTACAAGATCAAAAGAATCTTCTTTTAATTTATCGTAAGCAACTTTTCCATTCTCGGCTTCTTCAACAACATACCCTTCCTTTTTTAATATAAATGAAAGAGATTCCCTGATAATATCTTCATCATCTACAACTAGAATTTTTTCTGACATAAGTAGTCCTCTATTTGGAATTAAGCGGTAATGATATTACAAAAGTGGTTCCTTCACCGAGCTTACTTTTTACTGTAATATCTCCCTGGAAACTTTTAACTATACCATAACTTACCCACAAACCGAGACCTGTACCTTTTCCTTCTTTCTTTGTGGTAAAGAATGGTTCAAAAATTTTAATCATATGCTCGTCTCTTATTCCGCTTCCGTTATCTATAAAATTAATAAAAACAAAATCATCTTTTATTTCGGTTGTTATAGTTAT
>CAZUOC010000145.1:0-5919 GCA_964622335.1 uncultured Ignavibacteriaceae bacterium | reverse complement strand
CCAAAGCCTCGAAAGCTTTGGGCATCGGCCGCAACACGCTTTATGATAAAATGATGAATTATTTATCTCATTTCATTTATCCTTCGACTTTTTTCATCTCACCGCAGGAGCAGATTAAGCAGCTTAAAAAAAATATAGAAAAACAATTAAGCTCGGATGAAAATATAAAGTTAATTCCCGGGGGAATTAGAGATATAGAATTTTCTGTCCAGGCACTTCAATTACTAAACGGCGGAAGAAATAAAACAATAAGAACAGAAAATACTCTCGATGCAATCATAAAACTCGAGAGCGAAAAGCTTCTCTCAACAGAAGAAGCGGAAACACTTCGTAACGCATATATTCTTTACAGAAAGATTGAACATTACCTGCAATTAATGAATGATATTCAAACACATTCTATTCCTGGGAACGGCGAAACTCTTGAAAAATTAAGTTTTTTCCTTGCTTTTAAAACAAGCAGTGAGTTCAAAAAAAGTATTAAAAACCAGCGTTTAAAAGTTGAAAAGATTTTTAACTCGATTCTTCAAACAGGAAAAGATGGAACTCTTCACGAAGAAAAAATAGATATTAAGTTTACCAACAAAACAAGAGCTTTACAAAATTTAAGATTCCTGCGTGAAGGGACAGGGCTCCTGGGACAGAAAAGTTCTGATAAGAATTCAATTACAGCTTTTCAAAAAATCGAGGCTTATCTATTATCTTATCTGAAAAAATCGTTAATTCCAGACACGGTGCTGCAAAATTTTGTCAGAGTAATTAAAGATGCAAACTTTCCTTCAATATGGTACAACGCTTTTGATGATAAAAAATTCTTTAATAGCTTTCTTACAATAATGGGGTTCTCTCAAAGATCGGTTGATCTTTTTGCAGAAGATAAAACCTTAAGAGAATATTTCTTATCTAAGAAGACTTTTGAAAAGCTGGATAATAAATCGCTCAATGATTTTTCCATAAAAGAAATCTTATTTATTCTTTCGGTTCAATTCACCTTTAATAAAATTGATTTTGTATCGCTGTCAAAAACTCTGAGTGATTATTTCAGAATAAAGATTTCAGAAATAGCAGAAAAATATCTCGCCAAGAAGAAAATCACTGCAAAATATTTTATTGCTGGATTAGGAAGTTTCAGCACGGAAGAAATGGCTTTTGCTTCGGATATTGATTTAATATTTGTAGTTGAAAAGCTCGATTCGCAAGGAAAGATGCAGGAAGAGTTTCAGAATATACTTTTGAAATTAAAAAATGATTTCGCTCCTTTTAGTGTA
Organism: uncultured Ignavibacteriaceae bacterium; assembly: GCA_964622335.1. GTDB lineage: Bacteria > Bacteroidota > Ignavibacteria > Ignavibacteriales > Ignavibacteriaceae > RBG-16-34-14. The sequence goes on along the minus strand of CAZUOC010000145.1, from coordinate 4,651 downwards.
GATTGCAGGCTTCGACCCGAAGGAAAAAGCAGTCAGCTTGTTTGGGAATTAAATAGTTATGCAGATTATCTTAAACGCCGGGCAAGAATCTGGGAGTTCCAGGCATTCACAAAATTAAGTTTTGTTTGCGGTGATAAAAAATTATTTACAAAATTCCTCAGCTTTGTCTCTAATCGTATAAAAGAAGAAGATAAAGCAAAAATAAAAACTGAGATGATTGAAATGAGGAAAAAGATTTATCCCGTAACAACACAACTAACCGGAAGTTTCAACTTAAAAAAGGGACGTGGCGGACTGATAGATATTGAATTTGTTATTCAATACTTGATACTTTGCAACCCGGATTTATATGAGAAATGCAGTGGAAACAATATCATTAACAATATTTCCATCCTTATGAAACAAAAACCCGGATTAGGTGAATTAAAGAAACTATCGGACAATTTCAGTTTCATGAAAACAGTTTTGTTATCAAATCAAAATATATTTAACAATACAACTCCTATAATCCCTGAGGACAAAATAAAGCTTCAAATTCTTGCACAGAGGATGGATTATAAAAGTAAAGAGGATTTCATGACAAAACTAAAAGCAGCAGCAACATCCAACCAAAATCTTTTTAGTAAATTTCTCCGGTAGGTGTTTGAAATTCCTCTCTAAATATTATCACATTCTAACTTCAATTTTTGTTTTTATAATTTATTTAACAACTCTTGCCCCTTCTGTTGTAAAGATTGATTCAGGCGAACTTACAACAGTTCAGGCAACTTTAGGAATTGCTCATCCCACAGGATATCCTTTATTTACAATTGCCGGATATTTGTTCTCGCTAATACCTCTACCATTCACAGATGTTTATAAACTTAATCTTCTCGCCGCAATTTACTGTGCATGTGGAATAGGAGTATTTGTTTATACAGTAAAATATGTTCTCGATAATCTTCAATATTTTGTCCCACAAAAAACTTCAATAAAGCAAACAAAGAAAAAGAGGAAACAGGTTGTAGAGCAGCGCAGAGTAACTTCATTGTCAGAAAACAGAAAATTAATTGCTGCTGTTTTCTCGGGATTACTGCTTGCTTTCAGTAAGACGTTCTGGGCACAAAGTACATCTGTTGAAGTTTATTCCCTTCAAATATTTTTGATAACGCACATCATATTTTTTTTGATAAAAGCATATACTGAAAATCCTGACAAGATGTTATCTAAAAACTGGATACTGTTCGTAATTTTCCTTGCACTCGGTTTTACAAACCACATGACAACAATTTTAATTCTGCCGGGAGTAGCATTCTTATATTTTAATAAATTCAGATTCGACAAAAAAAGTTTTAATAGAATTTTAATATCACTTGTGATCTTCCTTTTCATCGTAATCATTTTTTATTCTTACTTACCGATCCGGGCTTCACAAAACCCTGTATTAAATTGGGGAAACCCAATAGACTTTGAAAGAATAATGAGGCATATCTCGGGCAAACAATACCAGGTCTGGTTATTTTCATCAACAGAAGCAGCTAAAAAGCAGTTCGTTTATTTTATTAATTCGCTTACCATCGAATTTTCAGTAAGCCTTTTAATTTCATTGCTCGGATTGATCTATTCTTTTATTTATGCAAAAAGATTTGGAATATTTATTCTTATCACTTTTGTAACGACGGTTTTATACTCAATAAATTATGATATAAATGATATTGAATCTTACTTCCTTCTCGCTTACATCTCGTTTGCTTTCTTTTCTGTATTTGGAATTATCAAACTTCTTTCTTTACTGAAACTAAAAAAGTTTTCCCATTCTGTTAGTATCGCATTAATTGCTTTGTTTATTTTGCTCCAGGTATATTCTAATTACGGCAGGGTTGATGACAGTAACAATCATACTTATAAGGATTATACAAAAGCAATACTCGGAAGTGTGACAAAGAATGCTTTGATCTTCACATACCAATGGGATTACTTTGTTTCGGCTTCATACTATTTTCAGTATGTGAACGGTTTTAGAAAAGATGTCATTGTAATTGATAAAGAACTGATGAGAAGATCATGGTACTACAACCAGATAAAACACTTGCATCCTGGCGCAATAAAAGGTGTTCAAACTGAAATTGATATGTTCTTAAATGCTGTAAAACCTTTTGAGAATGGCAGAAAGTTTGATTCTAATCTTCTCGAATCAATTTACAGAAGGTTGATGACAAACCTTGTAAAAACGAATGTTGATAAAAGAGATTTTTATATTGCACCCGAATTATTTGAAAACGAAATGCAGCGTGGAGAGTTTACTTTGCCGGAAGGCTATACTTTAGTACCTGATTTATTTTTACTCAAAGTTGTAAGGGGAAACAATTATGTTCCGGCTTCCGATCCTGATTTTACTGTAAGATTTCCTGCTTCCAGAGATGAGTATCTTAATAATATCGAACGGTTTTTTATTTGTCCAATGCTGATCAGAAGAGCTTTGTATGAATTGAAATATGATAAGACTGAGCGTGCAAAACTCTATATAGAAAAAGTAAAAAAAGACTTCCCCGATTACAGAATACCACTGGAACTTGAAAAGGTAATTAAATAGTTAGTCTTTTGCCGCATCAAGCAAGTCTTCTTTCCTATCAGCACTAAGTTCATTTTCAGTCATAAAAGATTGCAGCGTGACATCCATCTGCTGAATCAAATTACGTTTATAATATTTTGGTGCATAAACAGAACCATCGAGCATGTAAAGTCTTTTACTTTTCTCATCATAAAATGTATAATTTATAAAAGGTCCGCCCATCCCTTTTATATTCAAATCCCACAATCCCTGGGTAAAGATTGCATACTTTCCTTTAAAGTTAACCTCACTTGTTGTGTAATAATCTTGCGCGATAACAACATAAGCACTGTCATCCGAGGTACGGTAATATCTTTTAGTTAACTTATTCCGAATAGCTTTAATGGAATCGGCTTGCAGTAATGCCGGCGAAGCATTGTCAATCCAGTGAACAAATATCCATCTTTCCATATCACTGTTGGGAGATCTTCTTAGCCAAACAAAATTATCTTTGGGTTTATTCAAAGCAATCTGAAAGTCCGCCTGGACATAAATTATCCATCCATAATCTTTTAAGAGTTTACCTTCAACTTTTTCCTGTTCATATTTAGAACTATAAAGACTGGAATATAATCTGCTATCGGAAATTTTCTGAAATGCATATAAAAGATCATCTTTATCCTGAAGTATATTGAATTCGAGCTGCTGTATATCAGAGGAAGTAAGAACCATTACAAGCTGATCTCTCGCCCACAAATCATATTTTTTTATTACGAAATTATTGCTTTCCAATAGCTTCCTTATTGCCGCAGAATCCACAACCGCTTTTATAAATTGTGAAGTATGGGAAGAAGAATTAAGAGGTGCGACAATTATTATGTTTTTCCTGTTTTTATATCCTTCAATTTGGTTAACGGAAATTCTCTTTAAAGTAAATAATTTCTCCGGCTGCGGCGTGTAGATTAGTTTTTCAAATGTTTTTTCAAGAGAAGTTCTCAATTGTTCATATTCTGTCGAGTCGGCAACAACATAAATTTCATCTTCCAAACCGGTTGCAGCTTTTTTTGAATCGCAACCCCAGGCTGCAAGAATCAAAATTAAAAAAGTATAAAGCAAATAATAATTTTTTACTTTCATTTCGGCACACCCAATAGTGTTAATCCAACATGGGGCAAAAATAAAAGATAAAGACACCACATCGTTAAGCCAATCGAAATAGGTATTGATAAGTTATCATCAGCAAATCCGAACGAAATATTTTCCACGATGCCGCCAATCAATACAGCAAAAAACCCGATTAAATACTCTGTTATATTGCCGGTTATTTTAGGTGTAAATAAAATCACTATTATTGCACTAATGAAAAAGGCTAATGTTCCTTGCAGACTCTTACTAAGAAATTTAGTTTTACCGAATTTTCTCCCAACCAGGGCTGCAACCGAATCACTTATTATAAGAACACTAAAAGCAGTAATAAAAATAACTTTGGGAAAAACGATCACGCATATCAAAGCCGACATTAAAACATAAGTGGCACCATTAAGATTTCTTTTACTCTTGTCGACTTCATGTTTTCTTAATAAAAATCCAAAAAAATTATAAAAAACAGTCCCAAAAGATGGTAAGAGATAACGTCCTAAATCAATAAAAAGAGCTAACCCGGTAAGAATGCCGAGTATTAAAATTGCATTAGATCTTGGAATAAAATAATAAATGATAGGGATTGATAAAGAAAAAAGATGAATCAGTTTCCGAACCAATTCATCTTTATAATTAATAGTTCCTTGATCAGTTGGAGTCATCTTTCGGGGTTGTTTCTTTCTTTCTCTGCTCCATTAGTTTTTTTACATGATCGGGAATCCCTTCAGGATTTTCACCTTCGGCACTTCCGTTTTTCTTTTTCAGTTTAAATGTATTTGTTGACACCTTAGGCGCCTCTGTAACATAACTTCTAAATGACATATATTAACCCCTTACCATTTTGATTCGCCATCTTCGCTCTTGTAGAACTTAGCATAAAGTGGATTCTTTTCTTCTTCCTGGATTTTCTTGAACTCATCTTCAATTTCTTCAGTACTATATCTGAAGACATCCTTAAGAATTGTCTCAACAGAAAACAGT
>CAZUOC010000144.1:0-5923 GCA_964622335.1 uncultured Ignavibacteriaceae bacterium | reverse complement strand
CCTTCAAATGCTCCAACAACATTTTTATATTTGGGATCATTCGGAGTAGGAATTGGAATTGTATCGCTTACCATATCTTTCCATTTAGAATCAAAATCCACAAGTGTTGTAAGATTCGGATCAAGAGGTTCTACATCAAGAGGATAAAAATTTTCATAAGTCACAGTTGAACTATAATATTCATCTGCTAATCCAGCAAAACCATGACCGAATTCGTGTGTAAATATATATTCTTCAAATCGGCTCTGACGTATACAAAGAGAGTAATAATTATAAATGGATCCTCCCCCGTATTTTTCAGTATTAACAATAATATAAATCTGGTCATGGGGAGCGTTTGCGGCAACATCACAGACAGTCTTGTAATCTTCAGTCATTAAATATCTATCAAGATCTAAAGTATAAAAGCTTGTATTTAACAAAGTTTTCTGCCAAACATTATCTGCCGGGATATCTGTGCCCGATTCTTCCGAAGGAGCTTCGACACCTCGTATATTAAATTTATCCTTATTCTCTTCATACGGAGAAGTTTTAAAAAGTAGTTCGGCAAATTTCTCACAATCTTTTTTAAACTGATCCATTTCATCTTTTGTATAACCATCAGGAATCATGACAATATCAACTTTATTTGCAGGGTCACCATTGTTCAATACATCAAATACGGGAAATTTATTCCGGTTATCTTTCTTTATAAAATAATCAGAAGGATCGATACTATAAACTAATTTTTTTTCGGGATTGTTTTCTTTGTCTCTGCTATAAAACTCTACTCTTATTTTTTTCTTAGGATAAGGGATAACAATAACCTCACTAAAACCTTTTGTGATTTTCTTTGCTTTATCAACAGTTTGCCATTCGCTAAAAAGAGTTGAATATGTTTTTGAAAAGATAAGTGAATCACTCCCTTCATCAAAAACTTTTACTATATATTTCCCGTAATTAAAAATATCCAAAAGATTTTTCTTTGAACCGCCCCAGTACGGCTCTTCAATTAATTCGTCAATTGCGTAAGAATCACTATCGGCATTGCCGAAATGGTAATAATCAATCCTTAATGATTTGTTGAAAAAGTACTCATCAAATTTTATTTGAGCAAATGAAAAAGAGAAAATGAAGATTACAAAAAGAGGAATGTATTTTTTCATGAATATAGGATGTGTTGCTTATTTTATTTTTCTTGAACCAGGCTTTACTACCTCAATTCCCTCTTTGCATAAAGAACATTCTTCCTGTGAAAAAGATTTCGCATCCAGCTTTATTGTACTGAATTGTGGGTGGTTAAAATTAACTTTTCCATTACTCCTGTCAACAATAAAACCAACTCCAACTACTTCACCACCAAAACTTTTAACAATATCAATAACCTCAAAAACAGAACCTCCGGTTGTAACTACATCTTCACAGACTAATACCTTTTCACCTTTTTCAATGGTAAAACCTCTTCTTAGTGTAAGAGATTTATCCTCTCTTTCCGCAAAGATTGATCTTTTAGTCAACTGGCGTGCAACTTCCTGTCCTACAACAATTCCGCCTATTGCGGGGGCTATTACAGTATCAATTTCTACAAATTTATAATGCTCAGCTATCATTTCACAAATTTTTTCTGAATAATCAGGATACTGTAAAACTTTTGCACATTGGAAATAAACATTGCTGTGTTGACCTGAAGTAAGAAGAAAATGCCCTTTTAGTAAAGCACCGGACTTTTCGAAAATATCGAGTATTTCTTTTTCACTTAAACTCATTCAGCACTCTTAATGATGTGAAAGATTATCAATAATTGCGGCAAGCTTAAAATCTTTTTCTGTTACACCGCCTTCACTGTGAGTTGAAATTGTTACTTTAACTTTATTCCAGGAATGTAGAAGCATATCAGGATGATGATTCATTTTTTCAGCTTCATCGCCTATTTTATTAACAAATCCAAGTGCTTCTTTAAAATCCTTAAATTGATACTCACTATGAATCTGGTTATTATCAAAACTCCAGTTATCGAGATTCTTCAGATTTTGCATCATTTCCTGCTGGTTGAGTAAAGTCATTCAGTCTCCATTTTTTTTATTACCTATCAATTAAACTTAAATAAAAAAAAGCGTCTCGTAAAGCGGGACGCTTTTTAATATTCAAATATTTAATAATCCAATCAGGAACCTTCACCTGAATCTTTTTTATCGTGCTCGCCTGCGATTTCTTCTTCGAGGTTCTCATCAACAAAAACCATATCTTCTGAAGGAGGATAGTGCCTGGCGATTATTTTTGAACCGTCCTTAAAACTTCCTCTGAGAATTTCCTCTGCAATAGGATCTTCCACATATTTTTGAATTGCTCTTCTCAAAGGTCTCGCACCATATTTCTGGTCAAAACCTTTTTCAACAAGGAAATTCTTTGCAGAGTCATCAAGAGAAAACTGCATTTTATTATCTTTAATATTCTTGAGGAGATCACGGAGTTCTATATCGATGATCTTCAGGATATCTTCTTTCTCCAAACTTCTGAACACAATTGTTTCGTCAACCCTGTTAAGAAACTCGGGATTAAAGAGTCTTTTCATTGCATCTTCAAGAGTATTTTTAAGTGCGGAGTATTTATCTTCAGCTTTCTCAGAGCCAAAACCGAAAGAACCAATGTTCTTTATGTCACGGGCTCCAATGTTTGTAGTCATAATAATTATAGTATTTTTAAAGTCAACCTTTCTTCCGAAAGAATCTGTTAAAACGCCGTCATCAAGAACCTGCAGAAGTATACTGAAAATATCCGGATGAGCTTTCTCGATTTCATCAAAGAGAACTACAGAATATGGTTTCCTTCTGACTTTCTCAGTTAATTGTCCACCTTCTTCATATCCGACATATCCCGGAGGCGCTCCAACCAATCTTGAAAGCGAGAATTTCTCCATATATTCGCTCATATCAATTCTTACAAGAGCATCTTCACTATCGAATAAATATCTTGCAAGCGCCTTACAAAGTTCCGTTTTACCAACACCTGTCGGTCCAAGAAATATAAAGCTGCCAATAGGTCTGTTAGGATTTTTCAAACCGGCTCTTGTGCGCCTGATTGCTTTTGTAAGTTTAGTTACTGCTTCATCCTGTCCAATGATTTCCATCTTTAATGCATCTTCCATCTTAAGCAGCTTTTCAGATTCTGTCTGAGCCACCCTGTTAACAGGAATTCCGGTCATCATTGCAACAACAGTTGCAATATCTTCTTCGTTAACATCGTGTACAACATCTTTCGAATTGGTTTCCCATTCTTTTTTTGCTACTTCAAGTTCAGCCTGGAATTTTCTTTCCTTATCTCTTAATCTAGCTGCCTCTTCGTAATCCTGCTTTTTAACAACAGTTGCTTTTTCAAGACGGACTTTATCAATCATTTCTTCCAACTCAAGTATGTTCGTGGGAACTTCAAAATTTCCCATGTGAACTCTCGAACCAGCTTCATCAAGAACATCAATTGCTTTATCAGGTAAATGCCTGTCCGTTATATATCTTGAACTTAACTTAACTGCAGATTCAATTGCATCATCTGAGTATTTAACTCTATGATGTTCTTCATATTTAAATTTAATGTTGTTCAATATCTGAAGAGTTTCCTCATAGTTCGGAGGATCAACCATAACTTTCTGAAATCTTCTGTCGAGTGCACCATCAGTTTCAATATATTTTCTGTATTCATCAAGTGTTGTCGCGCCGATACATTGTATATCGCCGCGGGCTAACGCAGGCTTAAACATATTGGAAGCATCAAGTGAACCTGAAGCCCCGCCGGCTCCGACTATTGTATGGAGTTCATCGATAAATAAAATTACATCTCTGGCTTTTTCAAGCTCATTCATAAGGGCTTTCATTCTTTCCTCAAATTGCCCTCTGTATTTTGTTCCCGCTACTAAACCTGCAAGATCAAGAGTTACAACTCTTTTATCCTGTAACATTCTAGGAACTTTCTTCTGAACAATTCTTAAACCTAAACCTTCAGCAATTGCAGTTTTGCCAACACCTGGCTCCCCAATTAAAACAGGATTGTTTTTCTTTCTCCTGCTAAGAATCTGAGCTACTCGTTCTATTTCTTTTTCACGTCCAACAACCGGATCAAGTTTATCTTCAATTGCTAGTTTAGTAAGATCGCGTCCAAAATTATCAAGAACAGGAGTTTTTGTCCGTTCAACTTTTCTATCCGGAACTGGAGGCATTGAACCAGCATCCTTCGATCCTTTACTAGAAAGCATTGAATTTAACTCTGCACGAGCAGCATCATAAGTTACACTGAACTGATGTAATATTTGTGTGGCAATGTTATCTTCATCTCTCAAAAGAGAAAGCAATAAATGCTCTGTTCCGATAACATCAGCTTTATAAATTTTAGATTCTATTTGAGTAATCTTTAAAACTTTTTCAGCTTGCTTTGTAAGAGGTATATTTCCAATCGTTAAGGTACCGCCTGAAGTTCTGACTGTATCTTCAATTGCTTTTTTTAACTTTATTAAATCGCAATCGAGATTGCGTAAAATTCTAACGGCAACACCCTGTCCTTCTCTAATAATGCCAAGCAGCAAGTGCTCGGTACCAATATAATCATGACCAAGTCTTAAAGCTTCTTCACGGCTTAGTCTAATAACATCCTGCAGCCTATCAGAAAAATTTCCATCCATTTAACTTGCCTTAATTAGATTTATAGTAAAAACACACTATCATTAGATGATCAAATATATAAAGAGACTCATGCTCAATCAAGATAACGAAAAATGCTTCTTTTTATTGATAATGATAATACTGACTTAATCATATTAACAAAAAAGCTTTTCAAAATCCAATATCCTAAAAGGTTTTAACAAAGTCATCACACGTTAATTACGAAATAAACTCCCCAATTATAATATACTGGGGACAATAATTATACCAAAGAGCCGAATTATCACTATCTTAGTCGAGGTTATATTTCATTCAATTTAGCATAAGAAATAGCTAAGACGCTGCCTGTCTTAAAAAATTTAACTGCACATTTGAATGAATTTTGTACTGAAAGAGTACATTTGTTGCACATTTATTTAACACAAACACCTAATTTGCTAAAGAACTAAATTAGTGGTAAAATTAAAAACCAGATCTAAATTATTGGAGTTAATATGCAAGCTATAACAGGGGTTTCCCTCATAATTATTATCGGAATTGTTTTCTTTCTTATTCTTTTTCTTTATTTCGTTCCGCTCGGTTTATATATAACAGCATACTTCTCAGGAGTAAAGGTAAAGATCTTTCGTGATTTAATTGGTATGCGGTTAAGGAAAGTTCCGCCCGTACAAATAGTAAGAAGTTTAATAACGGCTACGAAAGCAGGAATTAAAGTTGAACAAGGAAAATTAGAAGCACATTACCTTGCGGGAGGTAATGTTATTAAAGTTATTAATGCCCTGGTCTCTGCAGATAAAGCAAACCTTGGTTTAACTTTTGAAAGAGCAACAGCAATTGATCTTGCAGGAAGAGATGTTCTCGAAGCTATAAAAATGTCTGTTCTTCCTAAAGTAATTGAAACACCATTAGTCGCAGCGGTTGCAAAAGATGGTATTCAGTTAAAAGCAATAGCAAGAATTACAGTAAGAGCAAATATTGAACGCCTGGTTGGTGGCGCAGGTGAAGCCACAATACTTGCCCGTGTTGGTGAAGGAATTGTTTCAACAATAGGTTCAAGCGCGAGCCACAAGGAAGTGCTTGAAAATCCTGATAAAATTTCAAAAAGCGTTCTTGCAAAAGGATTGGATTCCGGAACTGCTTTTGAGATCCTATCAATTGATATAGCTGATGTTGATATAGGACAGAATATTGGAGCAATTTTACAAACTGACCAGGCTGAAGCCGATTTAAAAGTAGCAAGAGCCAAAGCTGAAGAAAGACGGCAGGTTTTTATCGCCCAGTTTGGACCCGAAATG
>CAZUOC010000143.1:0-5993 GCA_964622335.1 uncultured Ignavibacteriaceae bacterium | reverse complement strand
ATGAAGTTCTCGTACACGACGAGCACGATGATAACACAGCAAGAGCGGGAATACTTACAAATATTGACAAGCAGCCCGGAATGCCAACGCTGGTTGGAGTTTACAGGCAGATCTTAAAGCCGACTTATGATGAGGGAGTTGCAAACCAATTAAAAACAGTTACCGAGAAAAAAGGTGAAGGGAACCTCGAGAAAGTTTTATTTGGCGGCAATACATGGATTGTAAATTAATATTGTGGAGCGAGCAGTGCGCTCGCTCCACATTCCTTAAATATTACTTCTTATTTCAAATTCCATATCCCATTTCCCCAGTAAATTCTATCGATATCTCTACTCTTATGTCTGTTCTGTAATATTTGTGGACTATTAGTACTCTTTAACAATTGAGTTTTCCAGCCACCTGACACAATATCGATAAAATCGTAATCCGTATCTCCTATAGGGTCGCTGATAAGCTGCTGACCTGTTGAAGTTGAAGTTCGGTCAGTCCCGCTCGGAGGGTCTGGGGTACGATAATATGTGTAAATGTAAAATGGAACGTTTTCATTAATTCGCGAAACTTCGCTGAAAGATTCTGAAGCTGCGATAATAAGTGTGTTAGGATCATTTGAATCAATCCATGCAGGAATATCGTTGTGTCTGACTTTCCCTACAGTTCGACCAAGTGTATCAATCCATTCAATTACCTGATGTTTTGTCCCCTCTATGATGGATGACTGGACTGAATTACTATCGTCTTTAGAATGAACAAGTGCAATTTCGATATCAAAGCCATCAAGTCCGGTAGAGTCAATATTATCAGTGTTAAACGATATTGACCACCAGTATTCAACGCCGCGAGTTGTTACATGACTCTGGTTGAAAGTTAGTAATGGAGGTATATTTGCCAAACTGATTTTGATGAACACACTGTTAGTATCGTAAGTTGAAGGTACTGAATTTCTTACCACTCTACCATTTCCATTGGAATGATTTCCCAAACAATCAGAACCTGAAAAAATAAAACCTATTGTATCTCCACTAACGTTTGCTGTACCTATAAAAGCTCCTGTACAGCCTGATGTGGTTTGAGTTAATGTAAAATCTATAATCTCATTTCCACTCAGCGTTCCGCCTACAGCACCGCTGCCACCGGATTGTGAAGAATATGTACCAGCTACATTTGCTGAGGATTGTGTTAGATTGAGTGTAAGCTGGATATTTGACACGAGGTTTGAAGAAAACGTGCCTCTCCATATTCCGGATACATCCAGAATTTCCGATGAAACAGGATTATTGTCCTTCTTGCATGCCGGAATTAAGCAAAAAATAATTAGCAACAATAATACTGCTTTTCTTATTGATACATTATATGGAGCGTTGTGAAATTTGAGTTGCATTATTCTTTTTCCCCTTCCTCTCTTTTATTACAAAAGTATATAGAATTGTAATTACATTTTATAGAACTATATTAGTTCAAACTTAAATAATTATTATTTGATATACAATTAAAACTTTATATCGGAAATGAAATATTAAGGAGGGAATAATTTATTAACAGCAAGTTTTGCGTTTTCTAATTGCTTTAATTTTGTGCATCGTTCTACCAATGGTTCTGATGCGTGAACCACCGTTACATCATGTATCAAATATCCCCTGGATCCATTTCAATTTCTACTGTTTTTAGTTCTTTTCGTCTCAATTCTTCTTCAAGTTAACGACATCTTTTGATGAAGATTGGGACCTGAGAATAATCTTCATGATTTTATTTATATTGTTTAAGCCGTAATGAAAAATTTCCGTATAAAATTTATTGAATAAGCTTTTTATTCTTTTCTTATCATCTTTAACTTTTTGCTATTCGCAAGAGTTTAAAGTTTCCGGAACAATCCGGGACGCAAACAGCAGGGAAGCCCTTCCTTATGCAAACATTTCTGTAAAAGATGATGCTAAAGGTGTTAGCACCGATATTAATGGGAAATTTGAAATAATCCTTCCGAAAAGGAATTACGAATTACTTGTAAGTTACATTGGCTACAAGACTGAAACCATTCCTGTCGAACTTACCGATAAAGATATTCAATTAAATATTAATCTTATTCCTACTAAAATAATTCTTCAGGAAGTTTCTGTTTATGCCGCAAAAGGAAATGATAACGCAACAATAAGCAGCGTTTCTCTTCAAAGTAAAGAAATGCAGGAAATATCGAGCGTCTTCCCGGATGTTTTTCGTTCAATTCAGGCGCTGCCGGGAATTGCAGTTAACAATGAGTTCAGTGCAAAGTTTAATGTTCGCGGCGGCAATTACAATGAAAATCTTGTCCTGGTAAATGGTACCCAGGTTTATGAACCATTCCATATTAAAGAAGCAGATAATGCAAGTGTAGGAATTTTTAATATGGACTTGATGAAAAAAGTCAATCTCATTACTGGCGGCTTCAGTGCGGAGTATGGAGACCGTTTAAGCTCTGTTCTCGACATAGAGTACAGGGAAGGAAACAAAGAAAGACAAACCGGGTCAGCTACTCTTAGCTTAATTCATCTTGATGGTGTTCTCGAGGGACCATTAGGTTCTCACGCAAATTATATTTTAGGTTTTCGTAAAAGTTATTTTGAATATGTTTTATCTCTGCTTAAACTCGATGAAAATAAAAGACCTTCTTTTTACGATGTGCAGGGAGTTGTAACTTATGATTTGTCAGAAGCTGATAAACTTCAGCTAGAGTTCATTCATGCGGGTGATAATTATATTTATGATCCTGATGACCGGGTAAACGGACCCTCTTATTATACAGACACTTTTGCCGGTGAGCAGTCGAATATTTATGAAAACTATAAAAGACATAATAGGGAGGACGCCAATTACTATAGTAATCTTTTTGATTTGAAAAATACAGCTTTTCTTTCAGGAAGTGCATTGTTGAATACTTCGGTTTCTTATTACCAGCAAATTGACAGAGAAAATAGGATAGAAACTTCTCAATATGATTTTAATGCGACGAATAGTAATTCTTATTTTTATCAATCTTTGTATAGAAGCGATTATAATAAAGCACTTGAAATAAAAACTCTTGAAGGTAAAACTTCACTCGATTATCAGCTAAATCCTTTCTATGATATAAAGACGGGTTTCAGTTATTTAAATATAAATTATGAGAACAATTTAAACGCTAAAGATGTTAGGAGTTATTTTCAGAACACCAATCAGTTCCCGGATACTATTTCTTATTCTGTTGATGAATATAATAACCAGGAAAAAACTGTTGCTTCTTCATACAAGCTTAATGGATATATTGAAAATATTTTACAGTTAAGCAATAATACAATTATTAATGTAGGCGGACGAATTGACTATTTCGATTTTAATAAAGATTTGACTCTTAGTCCAAGAATAAGTGCATCTTACAGATTTGGTGCCGGATTAAATCTCAGACTTGCATGGGGACACTATTATCAATCTCCGGTTTATCAGCAATTAGCTTATTCAACAGCTTCAGATACAAATACGCAATCTCAAAAAGCTGAGCAATATATAATCAGTCTTGAAAAGAATTTTTCGTTAAGCCAAAATCAACAGGATATCCTTACATTAAAGGCAGAAGGATATTACAAAAAATATACAGACTTAATTTCCTCCGAACGGGGTGCGTATGGTAATATTACTTACTCAAGAAAAAATGATTCCAAAGGATATGCAAAGGGTATTGATATTTTTGCATCTTTAAAACTTGGAGCTTATTATGGATGGATAAGTTATGGTTTGTTGTTTACTAAAGAAGATCTGTTTACAGATAACAGGGGAGAATTTCCAAGATACACAGATCAGAGACACACATTGTCTTTTATAAATGATTTTAATCTTGGAAAAAATTGGAGTATAAACTTACGCTTTACTTATGGAAGTGGTTTTGCATTCACTCCTTATTATACAATATACAATAGTAATACTAAAAGGTACGAATGGGTTAAAGGTGATTTAAACTCATCTTATTTGCCTGAATACAAAAGAGTAGATATCCGCATCGGGAAAGAATTTACAGTGTTCAATTTGCCGACGTATATTTTCCTGGATGTAAATAATTTGTTTAACTTCAAAAATGTCAACGGTTATAAATACTGGCTTGATAACAATGGAAATCCTTACAGGGAAACTATTGAACTCTGGCCTGTGATCCCTTCTTTAGGTTTTACTGTAAAACTTTATTAAGGAAACATTAGTGAAAAACATTCAAGTGTTAATATTACTCCTGAATGTTGCATTGAACTCGCAAATTGTGACGGTAAAAGATAAAGCAACACAAATTCCGCTGGAATTAGTTTCGATTTACAATTCCGATCCGAACAGGGCATTACTAACAAATTCCAACGGTAAAGTAAATATTGAAAAGTTAAATAAAAGTAAACCAATCATCTTTCGTCTGATTGGATATGAAAGAACCGAACTGATATTTTCACAGATTGAAGGAAACAATTTTATCGTCTTATTGGAAGAAACAACCATCTCCCTTGATAATGTTGTTGTAAATTCAAACAGGTGGGAAGAAAACAAAAGTGAGATACCAAATACGATCGAAGTAATAACTCCCCGTGATGTGGATTTTCAGAATCCACAAACGACTGCGGATATGCTCGGTATGTCGGGTAACGTGTTCGTTCAGAAAAGCCAGCTTGGCGGCGGTAGTCCAATGATACGCGGTTTTGCAACAAACAGGTTGCTTATTGTTATTGACGGAGTAAGAATGAACACTGCGATTTTCCGAAGTGGAAATCTTCAAAACGTAATTTCTCTTGATGTAAATTCTTTGGATCATGCCGAAGTTATTTTCGGACCGGGTTCCGTAATTTACGGCAGCGATGCAATCGCAGGTGTAATGAATTTTTATACTTTCTCTCCACGACTTTCAATGGGAGAGAATGTTGTTTTCAATGCAAGTGCGATGACGAGATATTCTTCCGCCAATCAGGAAAAAACCGGGCACTTCATTTTCAATATAGGATTGAAGAACTGGGGATTTCTTACAAGCGTTACATATTCCGACTTCGATAACCTTGTCATGGGTTCAAATGGACCGGATGATTTCCTGAGAATGACCTACCAGGATAGAATAAACGGAAAGGATATCGTGAATGTTAATCCTGACCCTAAAGAACAAATTGAGTCCGGTTACAAACAGTTAAATCTTATGCAGAAAATATTGTTCAAGCCTGTTGATGAATGGGGATTTGAATATGGATTTCACTATTCAATCACTTCAGATTATTCAAGATACGACAGACTTTTACGACCAAAAGGCGGCACCTTAAGATCAGCAGAATGGTATTACGGACCGCAAAAGTGGATGATGAATGCTTTAACGGTGACAAACTATTCTTCAAATTCTATTTATGATCTTTCAAAATTGATCTTGGCTTACCAGAGTTTTGAAGAAAGCAGGCATGACAGAAATTTAAATGCCATTGATAGAACCAATAACACGGAAAAAGTAAGTGCTTTTTCACTTAACCTCGATATGATAAAAGATATTAATGAGACATCGAATTTATTTTACGGACTTGAAGTCGTTTTAAATAAAGTCGGATCGACAGGGAATCTGGAAAAAATAATTACCGGTAAAATAACACCAGGACCATCAAGATATCCTGATGGATCGACATGGAATTCTTTTGGTGCTTATGTTACTTATAAGAACAAATTAAGTCCGCAATATGTTTTGCAAATAGGGCTACGTTATAATTATGTAACTCTTGATGCGGATTTCGATACTACTTTTTACCCATTCCCATTCACAAGTGCAGAATTAAGAACTGGTGCATTAACTGGAAGCGCGGGATTAGTCTGGCATCCGCTAAGTGATTGGCAGATCAACATGAATTTATCCACCGGTTTCCGAGCACCGAATGTTGATGACCTTGGAAAAGTGTTCGATTCTGAGCCTGGAGCTGTCGTTGTGCCAAATCCGGATCTCAAACCGGAATATGCTTACAACATAGAACTCGGAGTAATGAAAGTATTTT
>CAZUOC010000142.1:0-6032 GCA_964622335.1 uncultured Ignavibacteriaceae bacterium | reverse complement strand
TTACAAAACTATATTGCTCCGCTTAAAAATAATTTCAGGGCTTCATAAATGAACGAAATTAACGGTTTTTTAAAACAAATACCGGTTTTTTCACAACTTGATGATGACAAACTGGGGCAGATTTCGGACTTAAGTACCCGGCAGAAATACAATAAGGAATCTGTTATTCTTTCTGAACATGAAACCGGTTCAACTTTTTTTATCGTTATAACGGGAAAGGTTAAACTTTCTCGCATCAGCGAAGATGGTAATGAAGTAATCTTAACTACACTTTCTGAGTCTGATTTCTTCGGTGAAATGTCTCTTCTCGACGGTTCTTCTCGTTCAGTTACTGTTACCGCTATTGAAGATTCGGAATTGCTGATTATACAGCGAAAAGAATTTATTAATCTTCTTCATTCCGATCCGGATATTTCTATTGCTCTCGTAGTAGAATTAACTCAAAAACTTCGTGCAGCAAATATCAAATTAAAGTCTCTATCTCTTAAAGATGCAGAAGGAAAAGTAGCTGTCGTTATACTTCAGCTCGCCGATGACATTGGAAAAATCAGGCAAGGCACTGTAGAAATTGAAAGACTTCCTTTTCAACACGACCTTGCTAATATGGCAGGCACTTCGAGAGAAACTATCTCGAGAACACTTCATACTTTTGCAAAAAAAGGATTAGTCGAATTAGATGGTTCAAGATTAAGAATATTGAACTATGAAAAATTTAAAGAACTATTTAACTGATAGGTAATGAGCGGGAAAGTAGATTTACATACTCATACGACTCATTCAGATGGGGCAAATACTCCAAGTGAATTAATTCAGAAAGCTAAAGCTGCCGGGATTGATGTCCTTAGTATAACAGATCATGATAATATTAACGGCATCAAGGAAGCTATCCAGATTGGAAAAAGTTTTGGAATTGAAATAATACCCGGGCTCGAGATAAGCTCCGAAATTAGTAACCGGGAAATTCACATTCTCGGTTATTTTTTTGATATAGATAATCAGGAACTTGAACATTATCTAAATTTCTTCCGGACAGAAAGAGTAAAACGTGCCGGTAGAATTGTGAATAAGCTTAAAAGCTTTGGTTTTAACATTACTCTTGAAGATGTTCTTGACAAAGCTAAGAATTCAGCTGTCGGTCGTCCTCACATTGCACAGGTTATGCTTGAGAAAGGCATCGTTTCTTCATACTACGAAGCTTTTAATAAATATATAGGAAATGGTTCTCCTGCTCACGAAAAGAAGGTTCATCTATCTCCACAAAGTGCTTTTAGAATAATCAGTGATGCCGGTGGATTGTCTTTTATAGCTCACCCGGGTAATTTACAGGAAAGTCTGCTTAAAGATTTAATTGAAGCAGGAGTAGATGGAATTGAAGTCACACATCCTTCTCATTCACCACAACAGCGGAGATTTTATAAAGGGATTGTAAATTCTTACTTTCTTTTAGAATGTGGTGGTTCGGACTACCACGGTGGTAAAAGAGAAGACGAATCTAATTTAGGACAATATTTTACAAGCATATCTGCTATATTTGCTATGCAGAAGAGACTAATGAGATTTTCCGCATAATCTTATATAACAAAAGATGAACATCATTGAGGGAAATAAAAAAGAAAAGAACTTTAACTTTGCTATCATACAAAGCAGTTTTAATGAAGAAATCGGAGAGAGGCTTCTTGCCGGAGCACTAAGCTGCCTGAAAGAAAACGGATATAATGAAAACAGTATTCCAATTATTAAAGTTCCGGGAGCTTTTGAGATACCCCTCGCCGCCGACAAATTAGCTTCTCAAAAAAAATATGATGCAATAATTTGCTTAGGAGCAGTAATAAAAGGTGAAACCGCACATTTTGAATATGTTTCAAAGGCTGCTGCCGATGGCATATTGCAGGTAGGACTTAAGTATGGAATTCCTGTAATCTTTGGAATACTCACAACTTATGATGAAATCCAAGCTGAAGAAAGATCGGGTGAAAAAGAAAATAACAAAGGCTGGGAAGCCGTCAGTGTAGCTATAGAAATGTCAAGCCTTATTAAAAAAATCGGGAGTTAGTCACATCCTAAATTTTGTACTTTCTGATTAGAAAAAAAATCTTAAATTTATTTATAGTAAAAAAATTTAGTAAGGTTCAAATAAGATAATTTATACTGTGTACTTACTTATCTCAAATTTGAGGAAAATAAAAATGCTTCAGAAAGTTATCTTATTTATTACTTTATTTTCATCTCTTTCTATTTCCCAGCAATTTTCTAATTGGCATAATTACTCTGACATGAAAAATATTGAGAGTATAGCTGTTTCAGATAGTGCAATTATGGGTGCTACTGATGGAGGCGGTTTTTTTTATAACATTTCAGACAATTCTTTTAAAACTTTTCATAGGACCGATGGATTAGAAGGGGTGTCACTTACTTCAGTAACTGTAGATAAATCCGGTAAAATTTGGTTTGGAAGCAACAGCGGCATTATAGATGTTTATAATCCTGAAACAAATGATTTTAAGACAATATTAGATATTTATAATTCCGATAAGAGTTCTAAGAGAATTAATGGACTTTCTTCTAGCGGCGATACCATTATAGTTTCAACAGACTTTGGGATTTCTCTTATAAACGCTAATAATTATTTCTTCTTTGACACTTTTTTTAAGTTCGGAAATTTTCCTGCAAATATTAAAGTAAACAGTTCTTTAAAAACTACTGTTCTTTACGCATGTACAGATCGAGGTGTTGCAATACAAAAAGCAGGAGCTACAAATTTATCTGCCCCTGAATCGTGGAATGTTTATACAACCGGCGATGGATTACCCTCGAACAATATAAGAAAGATTATTTCTTTTAACGGTTCTATTATTACTGCTACTGCAAACGGGTTGGGATCCTTTAATGGAACTTCCTGGTTAAATTATATTCCAGAACTTAAAAGCATGTTTATTAATGATATTTTCCCAGAAGGCGATTCACTGTTCATCGTTACAAATAATAATTACATCTATTTATATCGAAACAACATCCTTACACAACTTTTATTTACACAAGATAATATTTCCACTATTAATTACTCATCTTCGGAGGGGATCCTTGCCGGTACAAATAAGGGCATCTTAAAATTAAGTGATAACTCTTTTATTTATCCAAATGGTCCTCAGGCTAATCTTTTCCCAAGCATGGCAGTTGATGCCAATGAAAATTTATGGTCTGCGAGTGGTACAGACGTTTCAGGAGTAGGTTTTTATAAATTCGACGGCACAGACTGGTTCAATTATAATACTTCAAATACACAGGAATTGCCAACAAACTTTTATCATACAGTTTATGTTTCTCCTGATAACACCATTTATTTAGGAAGCTGGGGGCAAGGGTTTATAACTATTTCTCCTGATGGAACTATTACTAACTATAATGGACAAAATACGGGGATGCAAGGAATAAATACAAATGTAGATTTTTTAGTTATCAATGGTTTTCATATAGATTCCAAGAATAATCTTTGGGTTTTAAATCATGGTGCTATTGATCGTAAAATTCTAAGTATGGAAGATTCTGAAAAACAATGGACTCACTTCTCGGTTCCGCCTACCGGGACACAGTACAACGATAAATATTTTAACTTAGCGATAGATCAATACAATACAAAATGGTTTTGCTCACAGGCACAAAGCAGCAGGCAGGGTTTATACTTCTTTAACGAAGGAAACAGCACATCAAGCTCCCAGGATGACGTATATGAATTTATAACCACTCCGGACATTAACAATAATTTTGTGTCGAGCATCAAGGTTGACAGGCGTGGAGATGTCTGGGTTGGAACCGGTTTAGGAGTAAATATAATTACCAATACTTATTCAATTACAACAGGTATCCCAAAACTGATAATAACTTCTGTTTTTTCTTTGAGACAACAATCAGTTACTGCACTTGCAGTTGATCCTTTAAATCAAAAATGGGTGGGGACAAACCAGGGATTGATACTTGTTAATTCCGACGGTACAAGTTTGCTTACAACATTAAATACAACCAATAGTCCTTTACCTTCAAATCAAATTACAAGTTTAGCTATTGATGAAAATACAGGCACCGTATATGTAGGAACGGATAAAGGATTAACTTCGTTCGTAACAACTGCAGTAAAACCTAAAGAAGCTTTCGATGAACTCACTATTTACCCCAATCCACTCTTGTTAAACAGCAATAGTAATCTTGTAACAATTGATGGTCTGATAAGAGACACAGATATAAAAATTTTAACAATTAGTGGTAAGCTTGTAAAAGAATATTCCTCTCCAGGCGGACGTGTTGCTGTTTGGGACGGCAGAGATGATTTCGGAAAATTAGTACCAAGCGGTGTTTATTTTATTGTAGCCTTTGATAAAGAAGGAAACAGTGTTGCAAAAGGTAAAATCGCTGTTTTAAAAGGAGAATAATTTCTTCTTTTTTAAATATGTTAAAAATTAAACTACTGTACATTACTAGGATATTCCTTCATAATACTGAATGCATAAGAGCTTTAGATTAATTAAGAGATATTCATTATATATACTTTATAATATCATAGTTATTGTCGCAATTCTATTATTGTTTGAACTATTAGTCAGAATTTTTGTACCTCAAATTCGGTTGTCTGGGACAAGTAAAAATTTATTAATTGATTCTTTATATTTTTCTTCCGCTGGTTTAAGGTCAACTGTAAAAGGTTTATCTAATGGCGTAAACAAGTCAACTAATCAATATCACAGCTGGAAATATTCTAAACCGTTTTTTAAAGATAAAACTAAAATTCTCCTATTGGGCGATTCAGTAACAATGGGAATCGGGGTAGAGAATGACTCTACATTTGCAGGAATTTTAAATAAACATTTCGACATAATCAATCCCTCTTTAATTGGTTATTCTTCTTTTGATTATGTGAATGTCTTTAATTATTTCGTTGTAGAAAATTCAAATGATTTTAAATATAAGGCTGTTTATATTTTTTGGACTATGAACGACGTTTACGCAGATTCTTTTATACAGAATCAACCAGCTTATGTGCCAGGAGACTATATGTACAACATTGTAAATTTTCTCAGACACAATTCTAAAGCATATATTTTCTTAAAAAATATTATTA
This sequence comes from uncultured Ignavibacteriaceae bacterium, assembly GCA_964622335.1. Classification (GTDB taxonomy): domain Bacteria; phylum Bacteroidota; class Ignavibacteria; order Ignavibacteriales; family Ignavibacteriaceae; genus RBG-16-34-14. The sequence goes on along the minus strand of CAZUOC010000142.1, from coordinate 922 downwards.
GCAATAGATCAAAAGTCTATTACGATTTTGATAGTAAGTTCTATACTGATGAAAACAAACTTTTGAAAAAGTCAGTAAAAAATATTGTTTATATAGCAGACAAATGCAGCAAACTTAAAATAGATTTTTGTCTTTTCTTTTTACCGTACGAATATCAAGCTAGAAATAGCACAAATGAGTCATTCCATAAACCTCAGAAAATATTATCTAAATTATTATACAGTTACGGTGTAAAGACAATAGATTGTATTGGAGCTTTTGAGTTTGGGTTAACCACAATGGAACGATTTTATTTATATGGAGATGGGATTCATTTTTCTAAAATGGGACATAGATATATGGCTGATTTTATTTTAAATCAACTTAAGGAAAAGAATAATACTACTAAACCATTGCAATAGAGCAACGCAAAGAGATATTCCAGTCAAATTACAAACCTACAAGTAATATGTTATTTACTTTTCGCAGTAAAAATCACTTGCAGACTAAAATATAATATTTGTTAGAGTTAACAGAAGATAATATTATTTTTTGTTAAGTGAAAATTAAATGGATAAAAAGATAAAACGTCAATGAGATGACATCTTTTAAAAAGATGTCATCTCTATAAAAGCATTCAAATTTTTTATCTTTGTATTTATTAAATCAGCTATCTTTTAAGAAATAAATTTATGCTTTAAGTATGATCGATCTTTCAAATGTCTCCCTTCAATTTAACGGGAAATATCTTTATAAAGATTTAAATTACAAAATTAATGCAGGCGATAGAATTTCTCTTGTTGGAGCTAACGGAACGGGAAAATCTTCTCTTCTTAAAATAATTTCAGGGGAACTTCAGCCAGAAAAAGGGGAGGTATTTAAGCAAAAAGGAATAAATATTGGCTATCTCCCCCAGGAAAACGTAATCCACAAAGGGAAAACC
>CAZUOC010000141.1:4514-6046 GCA_964622335.1 uncultured Ignavibacteriaceae bacterium | reverse complement strand
GAACTCCACAAAGTGATAGGACTTTCTCACCAGGAAACAAGATTAACCGATAAACTTACTGTTGCTGAAACTTTAAAACTTTTTGCAAGCTTTTATGAACTCGATAATAAACGGGTTGATGAAATTATTGAAATAATTGATCTTGAAGAGAAAAGAAAATCTTTAACTGTAAATCTTTCGGGCGGACAAAGACAAAAACTCGCTCTTGGAATCTCACTTCTTAACAAACCAAAGATTTTACTTTTAGATGAACCAACAACCGGACTCGATCCGAATGCAAGAAGAGAAATATGGGCAATCCTTTTAAAATTAAAAGAAGAATCCGGTACTTCTTTAATTCTTACAACACATTATATGGACGAAGCAGAAAAACTTTGTGATTATATAATCGTAATGAATAAAGGGAAAATCCTTAAAGAAGGTACGCAGGACCAATTATTAAAATCCGATAATCAAAAAGTAATCGAGTTTACTTTAGAAGGTGATTCACTCGGAGAAAAGATTTCAAATAATAATTCTCCATTTAAAATTGAATGGGATAATACAAAGGAAAAAGGAATTATTATCATAGACGACCTGGAAAAAGAGCTGCCGGCATTCTTACATTTTTTAAAAGAAAAAAACCTGCAACTGAGAAATTTTGAGAGCAGGAGAAAAACTCTCGATGATCTGTTCATATCTTTAGCCGGAAGACACCTGGAAGATTAATATGAAAAACATTTTTAAACCGAAACAACTTTCTGCATTAGTTATATCAAGTTTCAGAGAATTATTCCGACAGCCGGAAGTTTTATTTTGGGGAGTTGCCTTCCCTATTCTTATGGCTTTGGGTCTGGGAATCGCATTTACACAAAAAGCAAATGTTGAAAGACATATTGCTGTAATTGAAAACACACAGGAAACCGGTTCTGATTTTCAATTCGAAGATTTCCTTAAAAACAGGACTGAAAAAGTTAAAGAAAATGATAAGGAAGAATACAAGCTTGAAATTAAAGATAAGAAGCTGGGAAATACTAAGTTCTTTTTTCAAAAGACAAACTGGAAAAATGCAACAGTTCTTCTTAAACGCGGACAGATAAGTTTAATTGTAGAGGAAACAAAAGATGGAATTAAATACCACTTTGATCCTGTCAATCCGGATGCACAGCTTACATACATGGCTCTTACAAGAGTAATCCAGAATAAAAACACTTATAGTGATGAAAATAAAGTTGAGCCTTTAACTCTTACAGGAACAAGATATGTGGATTTTTTTGTACCGGGACTTTTATCGATGGGAATAATGATGTCCTCTGTTTGGGGATTGAGTTTTAATCTTATTGATAAAAGAGCAAAAAAACTTTTAAGAAGAATGATAGCGACGCCGATGAAGAAATCTCATTTCCTGGTTTCTATGTTTGTGGTAAGAACAACTATGAACTTCTTAGAGGCTTGCCTCCTTTTCTTTTTTGCTTACTTAGTTTTTGGTGTTACCATCCAGGGAAGTGTCGGGGCGCTGTTTCTCATTTTCTTCGTCAGCAATTTTGCATTTG
>CAZUOC010000141.1:2387-4504 GCA_964622335.1 uncultured Ignavibacteriaceae bacterium | reverse complement strand
TGCAGGAATTGCATTCCTTATTTCATCACGAACGGCAAGTACAGAAGCCGGCAATGGACTTATCAATGCAGTGGTTACACCAATGGTTGTTTTATCGGGAATATTCTTCAGCTATCATAATTTCCCGGATGTTATAATTCCTTTTATAAAAATTTTACCATTAACATTACTTGCAGATGCAGTAAGAAGCATTTTTATTGAAGGTGCGGGTTTCAGGGAAATTGCAATTCCGTTTTTTATTTTGTCTGGAATGGGGATAATCTTTTTCTCGGTTGGATTAAAAATGTTTAAATGGCATTAAAATCTATTTAAAAAAAGATGACATCTTTCTGAAAGATGTCATCTTTTTTAACTTACGGCGCTAACCTTACAATCTTCCAGTTATTATTTTTCTTGATGTAACAAATTCTATCGTGCAGCCTGTTTTCTCTTCCCTGCCAGAATTCAAATCGTTCAGGAATTAATCTGAATCCTCCCCATACCGGAGGAAGTGGAACATCTTCCTTATACTTTTTTGCAAACTCTTTAAATTGTTTTTCAAGATATTCTCTGTCAGGAATTACTTCACTTTGCTTCGATGCCCATGCACCTATTCTGCTTTTTAAAGGTCTGGTTCTAAAATAATTTTCAGATTCCTCCCTGCTGACCTTTTCAACTTTACCTGAAATTCTTACCTGTCTTGGCAAATCACGCCAATAGAAGAGCAATTCAGCCGCGGGATTTTCAATTAGCTCTCTCCCTTTTCTGCTTTTATAATTTGTGAAAAAGAGAAATCCTTGTTCATCAAAACCTTTTAACAAGACAGTTCTGACCGAAGGAACGCCTTTCTTAGTTGCAGTTGCAATTGACATTGCAGTAGGGTCTTTTATGCCTGATTTCAATATCACTTTATACCATTTGGCAAACTGTTTGACTGGATTACTATCTACGGCAGATTTGGTTAATGTTTTCACTATTGTTTAACAGTTTATGTGCAATTTAGTTGACTATGATTTCTTTATTTAGTTTGATAAATTTGCAATCATCAAAGGTAAAATTACAATAACCCGGATAAAATGAAAGCAAAAGATCTGACTGAAGAGCAGAAGGAAGAGCTTGAAAAGTTTGGAGCAAATACCTGGTTTGTAGAGTATCTTCATAAACTTTATGAAGACAATCCTTCCGGCATCCCTGAACAATGGAAAAACTTTTTTGATAACGATTCCGTTTTACAAAAAGATATCGGGAACGCGAAAAAAGTAAAAACTCCGATCGTTGTTCCTAAACAAAATATAAAATTACTGGAACCTGAATCAGGTGATGAATTAAAAATAATCGCGGGGAGTTCTGCTAAAATTCTTGAGAACATGAACACGAGTCTTACGATTCCTGTTGCAACTTCTCAGAGAACAATTCCGGTTAAGCTTCTCGAAGAAAACAGGATCTTAATTAATAAATTTCTCAGCAAAAATGATCAGGGAAAAATTTCATTTACACATCTAATAAGCTGGGCAATTCTTAAAGCAATAAAAGCTGTTCCGGCTTTAAACAATGCTTTTACAATTATCGAGAACAAACCTTATCTCATCCAGAGAAAAGGAGTTAATCTCGGATTAGCAATCGATATAGAAAAAAAGGATGGAAGCCGTTCGCTTCTTGTTCCGAATATTAAAGATGCACATAAAACTAACTTTAAAGAATATTGGGATAAATACGAAGATATTGTTGAACGTTCGAGAAAAGGAACGATTGATCCATCAGAATTTTTAGGAACAACAATTACTTTAACAAATCCCGGAACTTTGGGAACTGTTGGTTCTGTTCCAAGATTGATGGTCGGTCAGGGCGCCATTATAGCTGTTGGTTCAATTCAGTATTCTGCAGAATACCAGGCAATGTCGCCGTCAACAATTTCCACTCTTGGTGTAAGCAAAGTAATGACGATAACCAGCACTTACGATCATAGGATAATCCAAGGCGCTGAGTCAGGTCTTTTCCTTAAAGAAATACACGAGCTTCTTCTAGGCAAGGATAATTTTTATGAAGAGATTTTTGAAGCTTTAACAATCCCTGTTAAACCATTGACATGGAAAACAGATTATCAGCCGGGAATTTTTGAAGGCTCAGCAAACAAAGAA
>CAZUOC010000141.1:0-2377 GCA_964622335.1 uncultured Ignavibacteriaceae bacterium | reverse complement strand
TATAAATTATTACAGGGTTCGTGGTCATCTTATTGCTAATCTGGATCCTTTAGGTTCAAAGATTCCTTATCATGCAGAACTTGATCCGGCAACTTTTAATTTAACGATATGGGATTTTGACCGATACTTCATAACGGGTGGATTCGGTGGAACGCCAACATCAACTTTAAGAGATATTTTGGATACACTTCAAAAAACTTACTGCGAAAAGATTGGTGCAGAATTTATGCACATCCAGAACCCTGCAGAAAAAATATGGCTCCAGAATATGATGGAACCTGTTAAGAATGTTCCCAACTTTGATCTTGAGACAAAGAAGATTATCCTCCGAAAATTAATTATGGCGGAAACCTTTGAACATTTTATTCACAACAGGTTTATAGGTCATAAAAGATTTTCTTTGGAAGGATCGGAAACACTCATTCCTGTCCTTGATTTACTTCTAAACAATGCAAGCGACCATGATGTAAATGAAGTTTTTCTTGGAATGGCTCATAGAGGCAGGTTAAATGTTCTTGCTAATATTATCGGCAAATCTTATGACTCGATCTTTTCCGAGTTTGAAGATATAAGAGATCCTAATTCTATCCAGGGTTCCGGTGATGTTAAATATCATCTTGGTGCTTCAGGCAAATACAAAACAAAGAGCGGCAAAACTATAAGTGTTTCACTTGCTTCTAATCCAAGCCATCTCGAGTGGGTAAACCCTGTTGTTGAAGGTATTGTAAGAGCAAAACAAACAAGACTTGGTGATAAAGAACGGCGTAAAGTTATGCCTGTTCTTATTCATGGGGATGCTGCTTTTGCCGGGCAAGGAGTTGTTGCAGAGACTCTTAATCTTTCACAGTTAAAAGGATACAGAACCGGCGGTACTATTCATATTATTATTAATAACCAGATCGGGTTTACGACAACACCTGAAGATGCACGTTCTTCTGTTTATGCTACTGATGTTGCAAAGATGATTCAGGTACCGATCTTACATGTCAACGGTGATGATCCTGAAGCTGCATTATGGGCAACAAGACTTGCTTTTGAGTACAGGCAAATATTTAAAAAAGATGTCGTTATTGATTTGTTTGGTTACAGAAGACACGGTCACAATGAAGGAGATGAACCCGGATTTACTCAGCCACTTTTATATGAAAAAATTAAAAGTCATCCTTCTGTAAGAAATATTTATGCAGATACACTGGTTAAAAAGAATATCCTTACTAAAGAAGAAACTGATAATATCACAAAGGAAATTGAGGAAAGGCTAAGTGAATCTTTTGATAAAATCAGGAAGAAAAGCAGTACATTCCAGTCGGATGTTCCTCTTGCAGTTTCTAAGGAAAAAGTAGATTCTGTAAAGCGGGTTGAAGAAACTTCCATATCTAAAGAAATACTTGAGCAGGTTGTGGATGGAACGACAAAAATTTCCGATGGATTTAATGTTCATCCGAAGCTTAAGAAATATCTTGAAAAAAGAAGAGGTCTTCTTAACGGATTGGATGAAGTAGATTGGGCTTTTGCAGAAACACTTGCATTCGGAAGTTTGCTTGTTGAAAATACACCGGTAAGATTGAGTGGACAGGACAGTGTGAGAGGAACTTTCAGCCAAAGGCATCTTGCTCTAACAGATATTAATTCCGGCGAAGAATACGTACCTCTTAATTTTATAAAAGACAACCAGGCAAATATAGAAGCATTAGATAGTTTGCTTTCGGAAGCTGCAGTGCTTGGTTTTGAATACGGTTACAGTACTGCCGATCCACTCGCTCTTGTTATATGGGAAGCTCAGTTCGGAGATTTTGCCAACGGTGCTCAAATTATTATTGATAATTTTATAGTTGCATCCGTAGAAAAGTGGAATCTTCCAAACAACATAGTTATGCTTTTACCACATGGTTATGAAGGACAGGGACCTGAGCACTCCAGTGCGAGACTCGAGAGATTCCTCATTCTTTGCGCTGAAGACAATATGCAGGTTTGTAATGTAAGTACGCCTGCCCAGTATTTTCATCTCTTAAGAAGACAAATAAAGCATGCGGTTAACAGACCTTTAATCATAATGACACCCAAAAGTCTGCTGAGACTTCCTGAAGCAAAATCGCCCAAGAAAGAATTCTTAACTGGAACCTTCCGGGAAATAATTGATGATTCAGAGATAAGTGATAAGAAAAAAATGAAAAGACTAATCTTAACCAGTGGAAAAGTCTTTTACGAGTTAAAAAAATACCGCGATGAAAACAAAATAAATGATGCCGCAATTGTAAGAGTTGAACAGTTTTATCCTTTCAAAGCTAAAAAGATGAAAGAGATAATTCATTCTTACTCACTGACTAAAAAGGTGATCTGGGTCCAGGAAGAGCCTATGAACATGGGAGCGTGGAAT
>CAZUOC010000140.1:0-6083 GCA_964622335.1 uncultured Ignavibacteriaceae bacterium | reverse complement strand
CTTTTTTATAACTCTCTGAAGTCAAAACAGAAACAAGAAGAGCAAAGACAATCGAAAGAACAGGCGAATCTATGAAACCCGAAAAAAGTGCCGAGAGCAGCAAAGCCGCAATTGAAACCAATATACCGAGAACAATAATTGCACTTTCTTCATTCTTATTTCTTTTAACAAAACTTATACCGGAAGAAAAGATTCCTATCATTAATGCAAAATAAGCTGTCAGACCTGCAAACCCGCTTTCAAAATAAACCTGCAGCAATTCATTATGCCAACCTCCTACTCCCTTATCGGCTAATTCATCTTTAAATGGAAAAATTTCCTTAAATGTTCTGGGACCATATCCAAGCAGGGGGTGTTCCCGCATCAATTCTTCGGCACCTTTATATAGAACATCTCTATCAGAAAGCTGTGTTGGTGCTTCCATTCTTTGGGTCGCTTCGGTTGAGTTATTAAAGAATGAAATAGAAGATAAAATTGCTGCTCCTACACAAATAAGAAGAGCCTGCCTGAATTTTATTCTTTTCAGAAATATTCCTGCGAGTAAAATCAGGATTGCAATTGCAATATCAGCTCTTCCAAGAGAAGAAACCATCCCTGCCAAAATTACAGCGGATAAAATTATGTGAGGATAGAAATACCTCTTCTTTACTTCATACAAGTCTGATAAAATTATAACAACTCCAAAAGCAGCAAGAAGATAAACTGAAAAAACAGTATAACCAGATGATAAAGATTGCGCCCTTTCAACAATACCTAAATTGAATCTTGTAAGTCCGATAATAGAATTTAAAGCGGCACCGAGAATAAAAATATAAATGATTTGCTTTCTCTTTCTTTCATCAAAAACCTTAAAATAAAAACCAAGTGAGAAAATGCTAAGAAAAAAAAGTCCTTCTTTATAAAGCGATTGCACGCTCACCGATGGATATTCTGAAAAGATAATTGCTACTATTCTTACCAGACCATAAATAACAATAAGAACTACAATTTTGTCAATAGCTTTTCTTTTTTCAGAGTTCTTTTCGAGTACCCACAGTATTACTAATAATCCGGCAAATAATTGCAAAGCAAAAATAGAAAGAACAAAACTCAGCGAAAGAATTATTGTTAAATAAAACGGGATGCGTATATCAAATTTGCTGGAAATCATTGAAGTTTCATTGAATCTATTTTACTAATTTAATTAAAAGTCACGGCAAAAGAGCAACATCTTAAGTAATAAGTGATTATTTTTACTTAAACTAATTACGATTTATGATGAATACTTTCTGGCGTTTCTTTAAATATGTCAAACCTTACATGAGGCTGCTCTTTTCTGCAAATCTCTGCATGCTTTTGTTTGTAATATTCAATCTTCTGTCGATCGGGTTGATTATGCCGTTTATCGATCTGCTTTTTAACCAGAACAAACCGAAATTTCATCCCGGTCAAAGTGTAAGCATTTTTGATATTAAAGATTTTCTTACTTATAAATTAAGCGAATTCGTCTCTAAATATGATAAGCTCGATCTTTTGGTTTACTTGTGCATATCCATCGTCATCATTTTTCTTCTTAAAAATTTTTTTCAGTATCTGCAGACATACTTTATGTCCAGTGTTGAACAGGGTGTAATAAAAGATATCAGGCTGGAATTATATACTCACTTTCATAAACTCTCGCTGGGGTATTTCACTGAAGAAAAAAAAGGAATACTGATAGCAAGAATAATGAATGATGTACAGATAATCCGGGATTCGATGATAGCTGTGATAAACAGTGTTTTCAGAGATCCGCCTTCGATAATAATTTTTACATTTGTTCTGTTTGCATTCAACTGGAAGCTGACAATACTAATATTTGTTTTGCTACCGATTCTTGCATTTATTCTTGCAAGAATCGGCGACTCTTTAAAAAGAAGAAGTATACGTTCACAGGAAAAAGTAGCAAGTATAACTTCGCTGCTCGATGAAACTTTCGGGGCAATGCGGATTGTTAAAGCATTCAGCATGGAACAATATGAAATAAACAGGTTCACATCATTTGAGCAAAAATATTTTTCTATTCTGAAAAGTCTTACAAGAAGACGCGCTCTTGCCGGTCCTATAACAGAAGTCCTCGGGATGCTATCGATAGCTGTTATCTTATATTTTATTGGAAGTGAAATAATCACGGGAAGAAGTGATATGACGCCGGGAGCCTTTTTTGTTTATCTCGGTGTTTTTTTCCAGATGCTTCCTTCCTTAAAGTTATTCGGACAAATGTTTAACAGTGTAAAAGAGGGTTCTGCTGCCGCAGGCAGAGTTGATGATATATTAAGCACAAAACCAAAAATATTCGATTTGCCTGACGCAGTAAATGTAAATTCATTCAATGAGAAAATTGAATTAAAAGATGTCAGCTTTAAATATGAGAAGAGTGATATAATCCTGAACAAAGTAAATCTTGAAATAAGTAAGGGAGACGTACTCGCAATTGTGGGACCGAGCGGAGCCGGAAAATCAAGTCTTGTAGATCTTATCCCCCGTTTTTATGATGTTGATTCGGGTTCAATTTTAATTGATGGGACAGATATAAGAAAAATTAAAATTGATTCTTTGAGATCTATAATGGGGATTGTTACCCAGGAAACGATTCTTTTTAATGATACTATTCGCAACAATATAGCTTATGGTCTTAATGAATTATCAATTGAAAAAATAGAAGAAGCCGCCAAAGCTGCTAATGCTCAAAATTTTATTTCCGAACTTAAAAATGGATACGATACTTTAATAGGCGACAGGGGTATAAAACTTTCCGGGGGTGAAAGACAAAGATTATCAATTGCACGTGCACTCCTGAAAAACCCTCCCATTCTTATTTTAGATGAAGCAACTTCTTCACTCGATACCGAATCCGAGCTTCTTGTTCAGCAGGCAATTGAAAGACTGATGAAAGGAAGAACATCGATCGTAATTGCTCACAGACTTAGCACCGTTCAGAATGCCGACAAAATTATTGTTCTTGAAAAAGGAAACATTATCGAGAGAGGGACACACATCGAACTGCTCGAATTAAAAGGCTTGTATCATAAACTTTATAATATGCAGTTCAAGTTGTAATGAAAGTATCCGGATTCAGCATAATAAGAAACGGTATCAAGTATTTTTATCCTTTCATTGAAGCCATAAAATCTATTCTCCCTTTGTGTGATGAATTTATCCTTAATGTTGGAGATTCTGATGATGGGACACTGGATGCTGTTTTAGCATTAAAAGATGATAAAATAAAGATCATCGAAAGTAAATGGGATATGAACCTTCGCAAAGGTGGTGAAGTTCTTTCTATCGAAACTAACAAAGCATTAAGAGAATGTACCGGCAATTGGTGTTTTTATATTCAGGCTGATGAAGTTCTGCATGAAAAATATTTTCCTGTGATAAAATCAGCAATGGAAAACAATCTAAATAAAAAATCAGTTGAAGGATTAAAATTTAAATACTGCCATTTTTATGGAAGCTACGATTACTACCAGGATAATTATCGTCGGTGGTATATCGTCGAAACAAGAATAATAAGAAGAAGTAATAATATTGTTTCCTGGGGAGATGCAATGAACTTTAAGCACAAGGATGGTACATTCTTGAATGTTGTACCGATAAATGCTGAGATTTATCATTACGGATGGGTGAAACCTCCCGATAAAATGGCGCTGAAGAGAATCGACTTTAACAAACTTTATTTTACAGATAAAGAGATTAAAGTATTCGCAGAAGTTCCACAGGAAGGATATACACAATTCGGACATTTAAAAAGATTTACAGATACTCATCCTGCAGTTATGCAGGAAAGGGTGAGACAAGGAAACTGGGACTTTGATGCAAAGATTGATTCACAGCCTCCCGATTGGATAAGAAAGATTTTTATTTTTCTACACCCTCTTACAAAAAGATTTAAAAAATTATTCAATAAAAACTGATGAGAGTTCATCCCCTCGGATGAAACTGTTTGTGAACCTGTTTTATATAATCCCTGTCGATGTGTGTATAAATTTGGGTTGTTGATATATCGGCATGACCCAACATTTCCTGAACTGCTCTCAAATCAGCACCTCCTTCTAAAAGATGTGTTGCAAATGAATGTCTGAAAGTGTGTGGATGAACTTCTTTCTGAATGCCTGCTTCTTTTACATAACGATCCACAATTTTCCATAGTCCCATTCTCGATAATTTTGTGCCGCGGTTATTAAGAAAAACAATGTTTCCACTTTTCAATTTTTTCATCAGCAATGGACGGCTTTCTGCTAAATATTTCTTAGTCCATTTTACTGCACTCTTCCCGATAGGTACCAATCTTTCTTTTGAGCCTTTCCCGAATACCCTTATTATTTCCTCATCAAAAAAAAGATCGGAAACCTTCATCTCTATTAATTCAGAAACTCTTAATCCGCAGGCATATAAAACTTCTAATATTCCTTTATCACGTAATCCTAATTTTTCTTTAGCATCAGGTTTTGATAAAACAGAATCGATTTCTCCAACTGTAAGAACTGATGGAAGAGATTTTGAGAGTTTTGGGGGCAAGACTTTTTCAACGGGATTTGCCTTAATATATTTATTCGAAAAAAGATAACTGAAAAATCCTTTTATTGAAGAATAATATCTTGCTGCTGAAGTATTACTTAGTCCAACTTCCTGGAGACTGACAAAAAATTTATTAAGAAGTTTATGATCAACTAAGGAAGGATCGTTAATCTTATATGAATCAAGAAAATTTATAAGAGATGTAATGTCGTTTTTGTAGGAGGATACTGTATTCTCGGAAAGATTTTTTTCAAGCCGGAGAACATTAAGATATTCTTTTAGAAAGATGTTCATTTTTCTTCTTTGTTTTCATCTTCTCCTTTTTCAATTTCATCCTGTTTCGGATATCTTATTCTCTTATGATGCTGTCCGAGTAAAATATTCATAAATGCTTCTTTGATTTTTTTCAAATCTGCTAAAGTAATCGGCGAATCATCAAGCTGACCATCATCAACTCTTGCTTCTACAATGTTGTCAATTATATTTTCTACTTTAGTCGTGTCCGGTTCTTCAATTGCTCTCACCGCAGATTCACAGCCGTCAGCAAGCATTATTATTGCTGTTTCCTTTGTGCTTGGTTTCGGACCGGGATACCTGTAATCGTGTATATTAACTTTCTCTTCACCATAAAGTTTTTTTGCTTTTTCATAGAAGAAAGACATCGTCATCGTTCCATGATGCATTGGAATAAAATCCACTATTTCTTTGGGCAGATCGTTCTCCTCCGCGAGCTTTATACCTTCTTTTACATGTTGCAAAATAATTTTAACACTTTCCTCAGGTGATAAATCTTCATGAATATTTTTATTGCCCAACTGGTTCTCAACGAAATTTTGCGGTGCAATTGTTTTTCCGACATCGTGATAATAAGCCCCAACTCTTGCAAGTAAAGCATTAGCCCCGATTCTTTCAGCCGCTGATTCAGCAAGCGTTCCCATTGTCATTGAATGATTAAATGTTCCGGGTGCTTTCCTTGATAAATCTTTAAGTAAAGGCTTATCAAAATTAGAAAGTTCCAGGAGAGTAAGGTCTGTTGTTATCTTAAATAATCTCTCTAAGAAAATAAGAAGACCATAAGTAAGGACAGGACTAATTAGTGCACTTGAACCTGCAAAGGCTAGTTCTACCAATGTGTTTTCCCAGGGAGAAAACCGCTCAAGGCTGAAAGCAAGAACGGTAACAGTATATCCAATAAGAATAAAAAGAAACGATCTGAAAATTTGCGAACGGTTTTTAATATCTCTAACAGTATAAACAGCAAGCGCACCGGCAAAAAGATTCATAACAGAAAAAGTATAATCGTTTCCCCTCAATGCGCCAGTTATCAAAACCATAATCACCGTCGAGTAAAAACCTATGCGGGAATCAAAGACAATTGTAAGAAGCATTGATGCTGCGGGAACAAAAATAAAATATTGAATCGGAAATGTTGCATCAATATTATTGATAAGATATGCTATAAATGAAATAAAAATCAGATGGAGTGCAATGAGAAGAACTTTTAGGTTATCGTAAAAAATATTTTTTCTAAAAAGAGAAATATA
>CAZUOC010000139.1:0-6084 GCA_964622335.1 uncultured Ignavibacteriaceae bacterium | reverse complement strand
ATAATGATAAAAAAACTTTTACTTGTTTTTCTTTCGCTTTTTTGTTTTTCCCTTCTAGTACCTCAAACTCATGCCCAGGGAAAAATTAATATCTCTCAAACAGCATTCAAAAATTCTAATGTTATAATAAAACCGGGAACAAAGACACCTTCAAGTATAAAGTTTCAAGCAGGAAGTGGCATTCCTATAAAATCTTTTTTTAACGAGTACAAAAAAGCTTTTGGGTTATCTGATGACAATGAAATAAAATCTTATAAAGTCTTTACTGATAAAGTTGGACAAACTATTCAACGTTACAAACAATACTATAAAGGAATTGAACTGGCTGAAATTCAACTTATTCTACACGAAAAAAATGGAATTGTATCTAATGTGGCTGGAAAACTCATTGGTGATCTCAATCTGGATGTAGCCCCATCCTTATCTGAGAGTGAAGCCCTGCGCTACGCTCTGGCAAGCATTAATGCTGAATCTTACATTTGGGAAACCAAAAAGAACGAAGCTTATATCAAAAAAGAACAGAATAATCGTGATGCAACTATGTATCCAAAAGGTTCCTTGATGATTAGCGCAAAAAATTTCAAAATGGTACTGGGAAATTTTCACCTGGTTTACAGATTCGATATTTATTCTGAAAAACCACTTAACAGGTATTATGTAGATGTTGACGCCAGGACTGGTGAAATCATAAATAAAATTTCAAGGATTCAATCAGGATCCGGTGACACTGCCGGACAGGGAACGTCCGTATATAACGGAATAGTTTCTATAACAGTTGCCGACACGGCAATTACTAGTTTAATCCCAAGCAGATGGCACCTCAGTACTTGGAATGCTTACCTGGGGAAGAGCTGGTGGGTTGCAGACTCTTCATTAGGAAACCAGGGAGGTTATGATAATAATTGGTATGAAGTGTTGGATACAGATCCAATAAATTTATCAGGCACCGATCCTGTGATGCAATTTTACCATCGTTATAAAGTTGAAACCCCCGGCGGTGAACCGGCAGGTTATAATGGCTGGGATGGTATGAATGTCAGAGTTTCTACAGACAATGGTAATACCTGGCAAATCCTTCAAAATCCTCTTCCTGCTTATACAAAATCGAGTTTATACAGTTTTGGAGAAATACACGGAGAAGGACCCGGAATACCGGGTTGGGCTGGAGAATTAAGTACGTGGACAAATGTTTCAATAGATTTATCCGTTTATACCGGACAAACTGTAAAAATCAGATTTGCTTTTGCGTCGGATGGCGGTTATTCTACAAATGATGGCGGACCCGATTTATTTGGTTGGCAGCTTGATAATATTACTGTTACAAATTCTTCCGGGACGTTATATAGCAATGATGGAAGTGTTAACGGACTAACTGCAACTAACATAGTAAAAGAAGCATCCTACATTCCTGGCAATTACAGACTAAGAGAATATGAACGTGGAGGTGGAATAGCAACATACGATGCTAAGCATGGCACTTCTTTTTCATTATCTACTGATTTCGTAGATGAAGATACAAACTTCGATTTAACCAACAGCAAGGCAGGCGTTAGTGTACATTGGGCTTTTGAAAATACTTACGATTATTATTTAAACATACATGGAAGAAATAGTTATAATGACAATGGAGGAAAAATAATTGGTTATACACATTTTGATGATGCTTGGTTTAATGCACAGTGGGATGGATCAAGAATTGAATTTGGTGATGGAACTTCCAATAATGTTCCTTTAGTTTCTATAGACATTGTTGGACATGAATTTACACATGGAGTAACGCAATATAGCGCAAACCTTATATATCAGGATGAATCTGGAGCTTTGAATGAATCATTCAGCGATATCTTCGGTACTGCAATAGAATTCTATACATTAGGTTCTAATGCAAATTGGTTTATGGGTGAAGGTGGCGCAAGATTACGTTCAATGTCTGATCCTAACCAATATGGACAACCCGATACATACCAGGGAGCGGGATGGTATACAGGGGCAGACGACGGTGGTGGTGTTCACACAAACAGTGGTGTGCAAAATTTTTGGTTCTACCTCTTAAGCGAAGGAGGAAAGGGAACAAACGATAAAGGATATTCTTATTCTGTCAACGGTTTAGGTATTGAAGAAGCCGCTCAAATTGCCTATAGAAGTTTAGCAACTTATTTAGTTCCGACTTCAGAACATGATGATGCCCGCCTCGGATCAATATATGCTGCGGAAGACTTATACGGAAAAAATTCACCTGAAGTCCAGAATGTAATTGAGGCGTGGAATGCTGTAGGTGTGTTTAAGCCCGCTTTAGTTCCTACTGTTGGGTTAGACTCGGATACTATTAGCTTTCTTGCTGAAGCGTCTGTAACAACAGACACAGTCGAACTACCTATTTCAAATTATGGACTTGATTCATTGCAAATCAGCAATATTCAGGTTTCAGGTTCAGATTATCAACTATTAAATCTTCCGTCCTTTCCAGTAGCTTTAAATTATGATGATAGTATAAAAGTAGAAATAGTTTTTAGTCCTGCAGTCGAAGGTGAACATGCTGGTTTATTATCCATATCAAGTAATGATCCAGCTAATCCAACTAAAACATTATCATTAAAAGGTACGGGATATACGATTGCTCCTGCTGTTAGTGGTACAATTTATGGCATTACCTCTCAGACAAATAGTCTCTTTATAACTCTGAATCAGGCTGACGGATCCGGAACCGAAATAGGTTCTGTTGGATTTACCCGAACTTATGCAGTAACTATGCAGCCATCGACAGGTTTATTATTTGCGACAGTTGTAAGCGTAGATAATACCCCTCTGATAAAAATTGATACAAAAACCGGTAAGGGATATACTACCGCTCTTTTACCAATTCGTAACATAAGAGCAATCACTTTTGACCAAAATGGTAATTTATATGGAGCTTCTTATTCAGGCGGTCTTTACCACATTGATTACAAAACCGGGAATATTACATTAATAGGAGCAACAGGAATAAATGTATTTTCAAGTCTTGCAATTAATCCTATTGATGGTCAGCTCTGGGGAACCCCTATAAATGATGCAATTTACAAAATAGATAAAACAAATGCTCAAACAACATTAGTCGGTCATACAGGATTTTCACAAACCCCGGTTATTGCATTTGACTCAGATGGCAAATTATTCGGTACCTCAGGCTTATCCCAGGTCTCCAGTAGTAAATTAATTCAGATTGATACCGTAACTGGAACAGGTACCTTAATTGGTGATATCGGTTTTAATGCTGTTGCAGGTTTAACAATAAATGGTTCTGTTGTAGTTAATGCGGATGAAAAAAAATCTGACAAGCTCCCGACTATTTATAGTCTTTCTCAGAATTATCCGAACCCGTTTAATCCGTCAACTAAAATTAAATTTACAATTCCCGAAGAAAAAACGGGCAATTTAATCCCTGTGCAATTAAAGGTTTATGATGTATTGGGCAATGAAGTTTCGGTGCTGGTAAACGATTCGAGACCAGCGGGTATTTATGAAATCAACTTTGATGCATCCGGTTTATCAAGTGGAATTTATTTTTATAGGCTGCAAGCAGGAAATTTTGTTGCTACAAAAAAAATGATTCTACTTCGTTAAGCATAATTTGAACGTTGTAAATACAAAAAGAAGTGTAGTATAATTTCGACAAATGAATAGCAATTACTTCTATATATATCCTCATCTTTTTGCTTTATATTGACTATCGAGATTATGATTAAGTTATGATTACGATATGTTAATTAAGATTTGATATGATGATGATTACAAGACTTTACGATGTTGAACATCCGGAGAAATGAATGATTAGTGAACGAAATGAGATGAAAAGATGATTTGTAAATAAGAGATCGTAGAGTGTTTTTAAAATATTAGACTCCGTTAATAGCGGAGTCTTTTTTATTTTAAATCGTTATTTGTTCTTATATACCCTCTCTTGAACTTACCTTTTTTTTAAGCTATTTTTTAAGTGCGTAATTTATCAGTGGGAGAAAAACATGCCGAAATACACACTTACAATCAACAAAAAAAAATATAATGTTGAAGTTGATGCCGGGACTCCGCTTCTCTGGGTTCTTAGAGATAAGCTTAACTTAACAGGAACCAAATATGGATGTGGCGAAGCAATATGCGGCTGCTGCACTGTTCATATTGATGGTAAAGCAGAAAGATCATGTGCTATTAATATCGAGGATGTAGGTAACAGCTCGATTACTACTATAGAAGGTTTGGTTGAAAATCCCAATCATCCCATCTTTAAAACATGGATTGATCTTGAAGTATCTCAATGTGGTTACTGCCAGCCGGGACAAATAATGACACTCGCTGCAATGCTGGAACAAAATGCAACGAGAAAAGAAGTTGATGATGTTATGGACACGGTTTTATGCAGGTGTGGAACTTACCACCGCATAAGAGAGGCTGTCGGTAAGCTTACAGAGGAGAAATCATAATGGAAAATCTAAACAAAACAACCCGTCGTGAATTTATTAAAGTCGTAGGATTAAGCGGAGGAGGATTGTTTCTCGCCTCTTTTATTCCTTTAGAAAATATTTTTGCAAATCCGGCTGAACCAAAAGTCTTCGCCCCGAGTGTTTATCTTAATATTAATTCAGATGGAATTGTAACAGTTATTTTTCACAGGTCAGAATTAGGACAAGGAGTTAAGACTGCACTTCCAATGTTAATTGCAGAAGAACTCGAAGTAGATTTCAATAAAATTGTGATCGAACAATCTGATGCAGATGTTAAATATGGAAACCAAACAACTGGTGGAAGTACAAGCATAAGGTTAAACTGGGAACCATTGCGTATAGCCGGTGCAACCGCCAGGGTAATGCTTATTACAGCAGCTGCAAACAAATGGAAAGTCTCTCCTGAAAATTGCTATGCTGAAAATGGATTTGTTATTAACAAAATGAACAAAGAAAAATTCAGTTACGGTGAGTTAGTTGAAGATGCTTCTAAATTATCAGTGCCGAAAGATGTTAAGCTAAAAGACCCAAAAGATTTCAAGCTCATTGGTAAAAGAGTTCACAGAGTCGATACGCCTGATAAAATACATGGAAAAACAAAATTCGGAATTGATTTAGTAATCCCGGGAATGTATTATGCTGCCTTAAGCCGGTGTCCTACTTTTGGTGGAAGTGTAAAAAGTTTCGATGCTGCAAAAGCAAAATCTCTTCCCGGAGTAATTGATGTGGTTCAGATATCAAATGGTGTTGCAGTAATTGCAGATTCAACCTGGCATGCTTTTAATGGAAGAGATGCACTTGATATTACGTGGGATTTAGGACAATACGCCAATGTCAATGCTGAAGATATCAGGAATGAATTAATTAAGGGGACAAAAACTGCAGGCTATGAATTTGAAGGCAGAGGAAATATTAATATGGAAATCGAAAGTGAAAAAACTGTCGAAGCAACTTATGAAGTTCCTTTTATTACTCACGCTCCATTAGAACCAATGAACTGTGTTGCAATTGTAGAAAATAACAGGGCTGAACTTTGGGCAGGCACACAAACTCCGCAGAATGCAAAAAGTAGCGTCGCCAGAACTCTTGGAGTAAAAGAAGATAATGTAACTGTGCACATATTACTTTCCGGTGGAGGATTCGGCAGAAGGCTTGTTAATGACTTTGTAGTTGAAGCTGCCGAAATTTCCAAAGCAAGTAGGAAACATATAAAACTTACCTGGACACGCGAAGAAGACATGAAATTCGGCTGGTATCGTCCTCCAAGTATGCATGTTTTAAAAGGTTCAGTTAGTGAAGATGGTAATCCGTTAAAATTTTCTCATCACATAGTTGCTCCTTCAATAATCCAGATGCGTTTTAATAGAAATCTTCCCCCTTCACAATATGATATAAAAGATGGAACTGTTGATCTTGAATATCAAATCCCAAACTTAAGTATAAAGGGTACTACAATTTCTACACATGTTCCGATTTCATGGTTGCGATCAGTTTACCATACACAAAATCCTTTTGCAGTTGAATGTTTCATTGATGAGATGGCTTATGCTGCTAATAAAGATCCTTATGAATTCAGGAGAGATATGCTGCCGGATGATTCAAGATT
>CAZUOC010000138.1:0-6106 GCA_964622335.1 uncultured Ignavibacteriaceae bacterium | reverse complement strand
TAATTTAACCCCTTATTTCGCTTATGTTTTTACTCTTTGCGTAACTTCAGTTAATTATATAAATATTATCAGTTGGATCAGAATCTTTATTATAAGGCTTTATTGAAATATCTTTTAAATCAAATTCTTTAGGAAGTGAGATTATATATTCAGCCTTTTCTAAAGGATGCACCCACTTCTGCGTTGATGTTAGAATATATTTCATTGTGTTAGATGAAAATTTCTGACTGTATTTTACTTTTATAGTTGTTTCCGAATCTATAGGAACTTTTATGTTGAAATAAATTCCATCCAATGATTTTGTAAACAAAATTGATTTATGGTTTGCATCATAGACAATAATAGTGTCGGGGTAAGAAAGAAATGGGTTCAGCGGGAAAGGGTAAAATAAAGTAGTGCTCAATTCACTTTTATTTTTATTAACAAAAGTATAGTCGCCGGTAACAATAGAGTAACTGTTGTGTATTTTTATTTCAATTTTTTCTTTGGCAAATTGAAGGGGTTGAGATAAAATTATATTATATGATAAAGTGATTAAAAGAAGAAAAGTAAGATTAAAAAATCCCTTCATTTTTAACACCCCTTGCTATTTAGTTCCTTACTTAACTAACAGAACTTACAAAAGTTAAGCTCTAATTCTAATATTATCAATCCATATCAGGCATCCAGTATTCCGTACCAGGCATATCGCATCCGGGTCTATAATCCTGGATTTCTTCTTGCATTTATACCTATTATTTCCCAATTTCAACATCAATTAATCTTAATTCTTCCATATTTTTCGGAGTTACATGTATGGCAGAGAATAACTCAAGCGGCTTAAACTTCAAACCTTACATCTCACCTGATACCTCAATTCCTGAATTCACTTTAAAATCAATACTAATGGGTGCGTTCTTTGGAATTCTGTTCGGTGCGGCAACTGTGTTCTTGGCTTTGAAGGCTGGGCTTACCGTTTCAGCATCCATACCAATTGCGGTTTTGGCAATCTCAATAGGTAGAAAATATTTTAAAACAACAATTCTGGAAAATAATATTATCCAGACTACAGGTTCAGCAGGTGAATCAATTGCAGCCGGTGTTGTTTTTACATTACCGGCTTTTTTGTTCATGTCGATGAATGAAACCGGTGTAAGCATAGGTGCCAGTTATTTTAATTACTGGACAATATTAGCGCTGGCTATGTTCGGTGGTGTTCTTGGAACTTTAATGATGATTCCTCTGCGCCGATCTTTGATTGTTCAGGAACATCATACTCTTCCTTATCCCGAAGGAACAGCCTGTGCTTCTGTGCTGATAGCAGGCGATAAAGGAGGAGACTTTGCTAAAACTGCATACCAGGGATTATCGGTTGCACTTGTATACGCTTTACTTCAAAGAGTTTTTCATGTTATTGCAGAAACACCAGCCTGGGTTTCGGCTCAAACAAATAAATTTTTTCCATCTGCTACTGTGAATGCAGATGTTACACCTGAATATATTGGAGTTGGATATATAATCGGTCCTAGAATAGCCGGAGTTCTTGTTGCAGGCGGTGTGCTGGCATGGCTTGGTTTAATTCCACTTCTTGCATCATTAGTAAAACCAGATGTTATTGCAGAACAGTTAGTAAAGCTTGGGTATCTAAAAGATATGCTGACTGCCGGAGGTCCGGGAAATTGGGATCCTAGTCTTCATACCTTTGCAAGTTATCCTGATGCTATTTACCGTGCCTATGTAAGACAGATTGGTGCAGGTGCAGTTGCAGCTGGCGGATTGATCACTTTGATTAAAACATTTCCCACGATTGTTTCTTCTTTTAAAGGAAGTGTTGCTTCTTTAAAGAACAGAAGCGCTGGCATAAAAATAATCCGTACCGAAAATGATCTTTCGTTTATAACTGTTATTGTTGGAAGCATTGGTCTGGTAATATTAATGATCTTTCTTCCAATGATTCCCGGTGATACAATTGTTAACAAGTTTTTGATTGGAGTTCTTGTTATTGTTTTTGGGTTTTTCTTTGTGACCGTATCGAGCCGTATAGTCGGAATAATCGGTTCTAGTTCTAATCCTATCTCCGGAATGACCATTGCAACATTAATGGGAACTGCCCTTATTTTTATTGCAGTTGGCTGGACCGGGAAAGTGTTTGAACCAATGGCTCTTGTTGTCGGCAGTATGATCTGCATAGCTGCTGCAAATGCCGGCGCTACATCACAGGATTTGAAAACAGGATTTATTGTTGGTTCAACTCCAAAGTATCAGCAGATTGCTCTTTTTATAGGAGCAATTGTTTCATCTCTTATCATTGGCTGGACAATTCAACAGCTTGATTCGCCAACACCTGATATGGCTGCCTTGGGAATTACACACGCTATTGGCAGTGATAAATTCCCCGCACCTCAAGGTACATTGATGGCAACATTAATAAAAGGTTTGCTCTCATTTAATCTTGACTGGCAGTTTGTTTTGGTTGGTGCTTTTCTAGCGGTAACCGTTGAGTTATGCGGGGTAAATGCTCTCTCGTTTGCAGTTGGCGCTTATCTTCCACTTTCAACCACTTTACCGATTTTTGTCGGCGGTGCTATAAAAGGAATAAGTGAAAAAATTGCAAAGAATAAAGGTGAAAAGGTTGATGACAGTGAACTTGGTACAGGTAGTCTTTTTGCAACAGGACTTGTTGCAGGAGGTGCCCTTGCGGGAGTTATAGTTGCGCTGCTCTCGGTTAATGATAATATATTTAACTTCTTCAAATCAATCAGTACCGAGGGATTTTTAACCGGCATTCTTGGTGATGGCGGTTATGCTATACTCGGTGTTATTTTCTTTGGATTAATGGGATGGATACTCTTTAAGGTATCAAGGAAACCTCAAACAAAAATTGAAGAAACAATAAACTGATTGATATGGCAGAGACAAACAATCCTTCCCTTTTGAAAAAAGAACCACCCGCCTTTTTCAGGTGGCTGGTTTTAGCGTCTCTAAGTATTGCAATGTTCGGCAACTACTACGTGTACGATTCAATTTCTCTAGTTGCCGATCAATTAAAAACTCAACTGAATTTTTCCGACCTGGATATCGGGCAAATGTATTCATATTATAGCATTGCCGCTATCATAGTTTTGATATTTGGTGGAATCTTAGTTGACAAGTGGGGCACTAAAAAATCGGCGATAGTATTTGCAATCATTTGTACTGTTTCAGGATTCCTTACTGCTTTTGGGCCGAACCTTTATATTATGCTTGCCGGTAGATTTCTGCTTGGGATCGGATCTGAACCATTAATAGTCGCCATTACAGTAGCAATTGCAAAGTGGTTTAAAGGCAGACAATTGGGTTTTGCATTAGGCATTAATCTTTTTCTTGCCCGCGCCGGCACATACTCTGTTGATAATTCACCTTCAATCTTTCCCGGGCTTTATGACAAAGGCTACGAGGGACCATTATTAGTTGCTGCACTTGTAGGGATGCTTGCCTTGATAGGAATACTTGTTTATGCAATTCTCGAACATAGGGGAGAAAGGCTATTTGTTCTCGGTGAAGGTAGTAAGAGTGATAAACTTAAACTGAAGGGTTTTTTCAAGTTTAGCAAATCTTTTTGGTACATAACTTTATTATGCGTTACTTTTTATTCGGCTATCTTCCCCTTTAGAGCTTTCGCTGTAAAGTTCTTTATGGAAAGCCATAATATTTCCAGGGAAATGGCTGGCGGCTTCATCTCGTGGTTACCTCTGGCAGCTATGATAGCAACTCCACTTATTGGACTTCTTGTTGATTATATAGGAAAGCGGGCATTGTTAATGACATTTGGATCAATTTTATTAGTACCGGTCTATTTGCTAATGGGGTACACAAACATTTCACTTTATGTCCCTGTTATCATGATGGGAGTAGCATTTTCGTTGATACCTGCAATAATGTGGCCATCCGTTGCTTATATTGTTGAAGAAAAAAGACTCGGCTCTGGATATGCTTTAATGACATTAATTCAGCAGATTGGTATGGCTCTTTTCCCTATTGTTATTGGTGTAGCAAACGATTATGCGGGCGCTAGTGCTGCAAACCCGGGAGGATATCATCTTGGAATGTGGATATTTTCATCGCTTGGATTATTAGGGTTATTATTTTCTTTCCTTTTAAGAAAATCAGAAGCAGGTCCTCATGGACATGGACTTGAAAAAGGGATGAAATTTGGAGCACAAAAGACAAATGCGGGTTAGTGAACATATAACTTACTATTACAGTACCATTTAATAGATAATGTTTGTATGTTGAAAGAGATAGTGTTGAGGTGTTATGCTTTTTCGTTATGTTTTTGTGCGAAGGATAGCTTCAGTTCTTCTTCTTTTCTTCATTACTGCATCTGCTGTTAATGCTCAATCTTTCGGTTTCGGTTGTCTCGGTTTTGTAGGCGGCTACGGTGGATACAGTTACCAGGAGTACAAACCTGAAGGCTTAAACAATTATATAGATGCTTTTAACCAGGTCAGAGGCGATTCATTAATTTCTCCAATGAAGAAATTTGGGAAGGCTACAGGCTACAGAGTTGGTTTAAATTTCTTCCGGGCTAAGGTGGATAACTTTATTCTTACAACCAAAGGATTTTATCAATTGATTTCCGAAAATCACGAGGCACTGGAAAGATATGGAATCGGTACACGTTCTACTTCCTTAAAACTTGAAATGATGAACTGGGGAGTTGGGGTCGATCTTGGTATTTCTATCACTAAAGCAATAAGCTGGAAGATTGTTGACGGAGCTGTGAATTTTAACAACATAACTTTAACCAGCACTGAAAATATGACCGGTGCAAAAACAGTAGTGAAGAAATATAAAACAAAATCTACTAATCTCGGTTATTCGGTAGGTACCGGTTTTATTATTGATGTTATTGATGAATATGTAAGTATTGAAGGATTAGCGGCTTACACACAACTTTCAGTAGATAACCTTCAGATGGATAATGGAACTTTGCTTACTCAAAATGAAACCACCGCACAACCGATGACTAATTTCATAAGTGTAGGGGGATTTAACGCTGTTGTACAGCTTAATGTTGGGTTTCCTTTATAGAGGGGAATCACATAATTTATTAACCAAATCGACCTATTAATTTTAATTACTACGTAATTGAGCTTATTATTAGGAGGTAGTAAAATTCTGTACATTTTTACTTCCTGAACCTCCCTCTGGCACCCAGTTTGCCATTTATAAGTATTCTAATGTTAGAATTATAAAATAAGCTATTATATGAAGCATACAGACTGAAAAAAGAAAAACCCGATAGTATGCGCTGGAATTAAGACAGAATGAGTAAATATTTCAGAAAGAAACCGGTTAATAGTACTGTCTTGTTGAAATAACTTAATAGTATTTGAAATTGATGATTAGGTTCTGACTTGGTTGCATTTTTGTCTGCAAAAAAATGTTGAATTTTCTTTCCTGAGAAGCCATTCAAAATTTCCGACCGGAGTAATGATTTATAGTCAATTGTCACTAATCTTAGGAGGAGTACAATATGAATAAGATCAATATGGATTTATCGAATGCAGCAAGTAGAATTTTGAAACTTATCTTTCTATCGCTTTTACTTTCTCTATCCAGTATAAAACCGCAGGAAAATTTATCAAGTGATTTAATGCAGCTTAAGGTGCTTTCATTAAATGAATGTATTGATATAGCCCTTGAAAATAATCACAAGATTAAGACGTCAAAGTATGGAATCAGTATAGCAGAATCGCAAATAGAACAGTCGGAATCCGGCTACTGGCCTCAGCTTTTGTTAAAAGCAAATTACAGTTTACTTGACCAGGATCCACTGTTTGTAATGCCTGCATTTAAAATGAAACTGCCAACGATTTCACTTCCTGGTTATATTCTGCAGTTAGATGATATTGACGTTCCGCAGCAGAATGTAAAATTAATGGACAAACAAAATATTCAAGCGGCTCTTGAATATGAACAAGGTGTCAATACTAATAGTAGAATATAAATGATTTGCCGAGAGAAGAATTGAAGCAATCTCAAACACTAAAGCCGAAAAAATATAAAACAATATCCTTTCGATAAGATTACTTGCTAGCCGCGATATTTCTGGTTATTATTTCCTTTATTCTTCACACACATT
>CAZUOC010000137.1:0-6123 GCA_964622335.1 uncultured Ignavibacteriaceae bacterium | reverse complement strand
TCATTGCAAAAACCAAAATGAGATTGAAAAGAAGCTTACCTGAAAATACTGTTGATGGCGCAGCTATTAATTGAAGTGTAAGTGAAGTTCCTCTTTCTTCTTCGCTGACAAATACTCTTGACAAGCCGGACATTGAAGTGA
Organism: uncultured Ignavibacteriaceae bacterium; assembly: GCA_964622335.1. GTDB lineage: Bacteria > Bacteroidota > Ignavibacteria > Ignavibacteriales > Ignavibacteriaceae > RBG-16-34-14. Next base: position 5,982 of record CAZUOC010000137.1, on the reverse strand, counting down.
AAAAGATAATCACCCAGAATAAACCACCTGTTAAGCTTGTACTTATTCTTTCATTTCCAATTGAGAAAAGTATAATGCTCAAAGTAACTATTATGAACATCGCCAAAGCGTTAATTGCATAACGCGTCCGGAGTTCAGAGTTTATATCTTTTTTAAATAATGCGTAAGATTTCATCTGCTGGATACTGGATATTTAAATTCATTTTTCACTTAAATGTCCTGATTGAACTGAAGTTAAAAACTTATTTATCTTTTTACCTAATAAATCGATTCGTGAATGTAAGTTCTCAAATAGTTCTTTATTTGTTAAAGATTCAGTTTCAAATAAAGTTTCAAGATGATCACTTGTTTCATCATTTGATGCCAAGGAATAAATTATATATCTGACAAATTCCTGTTTATAATATCTTCTTCCATACCCTTCAACGATATTTGATTTTACTGACTTAGAGGAACGCCTTATTTGATTTCCGGTTTCATACATTTCAAATTTTGGTAAACTTAAAGACATTTTGTGTATATCATTTGCTAACTCTCTTGAGAGCTGCCATATTTCTAAAGATTTATAACTCATACTACCTCCCATTTTATTTATGATATAAATAAACATCAATATCCGGTATCAAGAATCTAGAATCCAGAATCCAAAATCCAGAATCAAGCATCCGGTATCTCGCTTCAGTAATTTACCTTTTCACTTTTTAAAGTTATTTAAATCAATTGTCTCACCGCACAAGCTCAAATCTGTTTTCTCATTTGATGCAATAATCACAATGTTTTTTTCTGCTTCTTCTTTTACAAGTTCGTAAACGACTTCTTTTCCTTCATCATCGAGATTGGAAGTCGGTTCATCTAAAATCAATAATTGTGGAGAATGCATTAAAGCAAAAATAAATTTCATTCTTTGTTTCATACCTGATGAATATGTTTTTACAAGATCATCTTTCCTGTTAAAGAGAAGAAATTTATTTAAGAGGTCATCAACTCTATCTTTGTTAAATAGAACTCCTCTTATCTCTGAAAAATAATTTAGATTCTCGTAAGCGGTGAACTCATCATACAAAACAAGATAAGGAGAAACAAGCCCGATATGATTATGAAGTTTATCCGGTTTTATTTCTGTTCCGTTAAGATTATGAAGAAGTTTTCCTGATGATGGAGAAATTATGTTTGCTATAATTTTTACAAGAGTTGATTTGCCGGAACCATTAGGACCGGTAATTCCAAAAATTGTCGATGAGTTTAATTTAAAATTAATATCACTGAAGATTAATCTTCTGCCAAAAGTTTTGTTAATTGATTCTGCGGTTAGAGAATATTCAATCATCAAAAATTACCAGTTTACCAGCAGAAGTTTTATTTCCAATTTTAACTGCAAAAATGTAAACACCAGATGCAAGTTTTTCATTAAGATCTCTTATTTTCCAGGTAAGGATGTCTCCGTTAAAATCAAGTGTTTTAGAATCCACTAATTCCATAGCTGGTGTATAAACATTAAAATCAGCTTTACTTTCACCTTTTGTATCAGAGACAACTATATATATATATTGATTAAGACCGTAATGGAAAGGATTGGGATAAGCTAACGGCTCTTCTCCTGCAGTAATCGGTTGAAATACCGTTCCATTCTGCCTGACAACCTGGTTATTAAGAATTTCCGAAACGGACCAAAGATTAGGTTGATCGACATTGAACTTTGCAAAGTAATTATCTGTCAGTTTTACACTTCCTTCAGTTGAATCATGGGCAATTGTATATTCAAAATTAAAATTCTTACCCGAACTGTCATTTGCCATAGCATAATCAGAGTTTGTAATTATAACTACCAACGTATCATTTGAACTTATTCTTAAAAAATTATTTGAAGAAGCTCTTATATCACTGAACGAAATTGGACTACTTGGAAAGTACGGGATATCTTGCTTCAACTTTATAAGAGGATAGCTTGATGCTTCTTCAAAATACTTTCCGGGTACAGTTCTATAGTTAGTAAAAAATATCCATATACCAAATTCATTTAAAGACTCGCTAAGTGAAGAGCTTTCATCAAGTAAACTGGATTGAATCGCTGTTAACGCTCTAGTGTAACGAAACTGTTCCCACTGTTTCTTAATTATATCAAACCCAAATTTATCTTTAAGAAAAATATTCCAGATAGCAAGATCATACCCATCATTCGATCTATACCTAAAAGAGTTGAAAACCCTGTTGGGATTACTAAAATAGCTTTTCATATATGCGTAATAATCATTTACACTGTCATAAACAAACTCTTCCATTGAGGTTGAAGTTATTTCATAGAAGAAACCATCGACATCATATTTATCACCAGTATAGTTTCCAACCTGAATTGCATGATGGAACTCATGTGCTACAGTTACTTCAGCACCGGAAATTCCCTTACAGTAATAACCAGCATAATCATTATCTATCATCATAAATGATGTGTATTTACTTTCTCCAATTGAAGTTTCAGTTGTTGTTCCTCCGTAGTACGTCCCACCGTAGTCAATTATATAAATATCGTATTTATCATCACCCCCCTCATTATAATCCGGAGGAGGTTCAGGATACCCTAAATAATTAACTTCAAAGCTATAAGCTGAATCTGCAGCTATAGCAACCTGTATTGCGTTTTCATCTGCACTAAGAGAAGAGTTGTAATTCGGGACATCACTTCCTGTAATATCATAATGTATCCTGAAATAACCTTTAGGACTAACAATACTCTTTTGTTTAGAAGGACGTTCCAATAAAGTTTTTAATAATCGCCTTTGTTCTCCCGAGTAATTGTTAAGATTTCTTCTTATTTCGTTTACAATTCCGAATGCACATTTTATATGTTCAGGACTTTGAGTTGAATTAACAATTTCATTTTTATGATTATATCGTTCCATGAAGGCATCGTAAAGAGAATCAAGCTGCTGCTTATTATTTATTTGTGCATAATTAGGAACTAGAAAGACTAAAAATAAAAATACTCTAATCACCTTAATCCTTTTATCCTTCTAATCGTAATACAATATTTATCTTTATCGCTATAAACTATATGGTAATTCTTTGAAGTCATATTCTTTATAAAGAAATTCCTAATGAACGCCTGATCCACTATTTGAGTGAATGCTAAATTCTTCCCCTTATTAATAAACTCCAGCCTGTCTACTTCTTTTTTTCCTGGAAGATAAATGCTAAGTCTTTTAAGTCCATTAAATCTTGTTTCACCAAAAAATAAATCATTTTTTGAAGTTATCCTAAAATTGGCGAGATCTTGTCCGTCTTTAATCATAGATGAAAAATCGCCGTAAACAACCACGTTATAACTATTTTCAGACGATGTAATAAAGCTGATGAAAACATTTTTGTCCATGTTTAGTAAATCACCGGTGTAGCTATTAAACTTAAGACTATCGGTTATCGGGACAGAAATAATATCGAGTGCTTCAGATGAAATAAAAGGATGTTTTTCTTTTAGTAAAACATTTTGTCCGGATTTCTGCCAATAGAATACTGTCGGCTCCTTTCGTATTCCCACTGAAGCATCATAAAATTTTCCTGAGTCTATTAACTGTTCCGAAGAATTGAATTTAAGATCTTTATAACCGAAAGCACCGAGCAACAACAAGTTATCATTTGTATAAACAAAATAAATTGAATATTCATTGTCATTTATTCTTTTAAGTTTCAAATCCTTTATTGGTCCGGGAGAATACAAAGCACTCCTCGTAATTTTGTTACTGTCAAAATCTGCTCTGATTATTTCTATCAATTTTTTATCAATCGAATAGCAAACATAGTTTTTTAAACCTTTGTTGAGATTTTCAGAAATTATTTTATCGTGATTTTCATGTAACCGGTATGAAAAGAAGTTAGCAGGAATTCCGCCGCTGTTCCTCAGAATAAATTTTATCTTTTTATCATATTCATCTATAAAACAGAAATCGGTTATCCCGTTATTTTCATTATCAAAAAATGAGAGGGCCCCGGGTTTTGCACCAAGCGAGATATCAACAGCTTCCGCAAAAGAAGTAAGATTTGTTATTGTGTGAATATTTCCATTTAAACTTAAAGCCGCAATTCCATCTATAAATTTGCTGTAATAAGGAGAAATATCTGTCAACTTTTTTTGCTGCAGATAAATTATTTCAGGATAAAATTCAAAATCGTTTTTAGCAAAAAGAATTGAGACAAGTGGATGCTCCAAATTCAAATAAGCAAGATCTATTCTTCCATCTTTATTAAAATCCCCTAAAATATATTTATCAGGCTTATACAGTGATTCTATTTTCGTTGTGTTCTCATAAGAGGATCTGAAGTCTCCATACCATATATAAAATGATTTTCCCGAAGTGAAGATCAGGTCTTCATAAGAATCGAGATTTATATCGAAGGATTTAAGGCTTGTTATTTTTTCCGGAAAAGAAATTGAACGGACTTTTCTGAATTCCCCTTTACTATCATTATAAAAAAGCTCAAACCTGCGTTTGACAACATTATAAGCTGCGATATCCGGGAATTGATCATTGTTAAGATCTGATAAGACGGAGTGAGAGAAGGATGTTCCATTAACAATTTTCTTTTCTGTTAATTCTTTATTATTCTGGTAAATTATTGAAAGTCCATTAAACGAACTTCCCGAAACCAAAATTTCATTTTTCCCTTTTCCATCAACATTAGCAACACTCAGATAATCAGGATAAGAATCAAACCCGATTGTGCCTGACAAGCTAGGACTGTCGTTAGTTTTTAGTTCATAAATTCCGGCTTTTAATTTTTTACGGTTAACAAAAAAATAACCGGGACCCCTCCTGTTTTTTAACGGTTGAATAGAAGTTATCTCAACAGGAATCCGGAATATTTTTTTTTCTTTTAAAACTCCCTGCTCTTCCCCTTTAATTACTTCAACTTCTTTTTTAGTAGGATTATATAAAATAAAATCGGAGTAGGAATCGTTATTAAAATTTATCAGCATAAAATTCGTAAAACCGGAATCGGCTTTATAACAATTGTATTTGCAAAAGCCATTGATAGGTATCTGGGAAAATACGCTTTGTGAAAAAAGAAAAAAGACAAGTAGCGGCTTAATCCCGTTTAATGCGTTCTTTAAGCCTTGCATCTCTTCTCTGAAGAGCATCTTCATACCTTCGTTTTTCGTCATCTGACTCCGGCATAACGGGAATTGCTTTAACGGGCTTACTATCGTTATCAATTGCAACAAATGTAAGGTAAGCTGTGTTTGTATGTAATTTTGTTCCTTCTTTAAAATTCTCCGCATAAACTTTTACCCCGATCTCCATCGAAGTTGAAAACACCCTGTTAACAGAAGCTGATAAAGTTACAGCGGTTCCAACTATTATAGGATGATGAAAATCTATTCTGTCAACAGAAGCAGTTACACAAATTCGCTGATTATGTTTTGATGCACAAAGAGCCGCACAAATATCTATCCAATGCATAAGCTGACCGCCTAGCAATATACCAAGTTGATTTGCATAGTGCGGCAAGACCAGCTCCGTCATAGTAATTAATGATTCACTTACTTTTTTAGATTGAACCATTATTTGGATGCCGATAATTTGTTTTCGAGGATGGATTTTAATTCCAGGATTTCCTCTTTGTTGGAATCGTCCGGATATCTTTGAAAGAACTTTGATATCTCGGAAAGAGCTTCCGAATTCCTGTTCTGTTGTATCAATAATTTTATCTTTTCATATAAAGCTGTTGAAGCATATTTTGTATCGTGATACAATTCTACAACTTCGTCATAATAATCCAACGCAGCCGGATAATATTCAAGCTTTACATATATTCTTGCAATTACTAAATCTTTATAAGCAAGTTTATTGTTAAGCTCATTTATCTTTTTTTCCGCATCAGGTACCTTTTCATTCGAAGGGAAAAAATCAATAAATGCCTGGAATTCCTCGATGGCTTTCTTTGTATATTTTTGATCTAGAGAATAATTGGGAGATAATTGGTAATAAC
>CAZUOC010000136.1:0-6124 GCA_964622335.1 uncultured Ignavibacteriaceae bacterium | reverse complement strand
TTTAAGGTATGCTCTTTTTGAAGACGGGAAGCGTCTGTTTCATGGTAAACGGAATAATCTTCTAAAGATTTACAATCATATTGAATGCAGTAAGTTGTTTCGTCTAATGTATTTGATGGAACAACCACTTTGAAAATCCTGAAAGAATTAAAATGACCGGTTTTTATGATATCGTTAATATGGATCTTTTTCATCCATTCAAGCCATTCTGTCTCGACATCCTGCTTTATATAGATTGTAACGCTGTAAATAATCATCATATATTATTACTTAATTCTCGCCCATTCGGGGAATATGCTGAAATCAAATAAGATATTACCTAGAAGATATATAAGTATACTGACTAAAATAATACTCATCATATTAAGGACAAAACCGGCTTTTATCATATCTGATATTTTTACCCTGTTGCTTGCAAATATTATTGTGTTTGGAGGTGTTGCTACCGGCAGCATAAAAGCCATCGATGATGAAAGTGTGGCTACAATCATAAGTAAAAAAGGATGAATGCCCAATGCTACAGAAACTGAAGCCATTACCGGCAAAATCACCTGGGAAGTGGCGGTGTTTGAAGTTAATTCAGTAAGAAAGTTTATAGATGCAGCAACTGCAAAAACAATAATAAGAGGGGAAAGGTTACCAATGCTATGAAACTGACTCCCAATAAATTCAGACAACCCGCTTTCCGTGAAACCTTCTGCAAGTGCAAAACCGCCACCGAATAAAAGTATTACGCTCCAGGGTACTCTTGTAAAAACTTTAGTATCAAGTAATCGCCTGTCCTTCTTTTCTTTATTTCCTGAAGGAATAAAAAACAAGACAAGAGCCATTGTAATGGCAACTGTACCATCATTAATAAAATTTGGGTAAGGTAAAATATTTTGCCAGCCGGGAATATTTATAAAACCAAGATTCAGATCGGCTCTAAATACCCACAACAAAGCAGTAATCCCGAAAATTAATCCGATTGTTAATTCTTCAAAACTAATTTTACCCAGTTTTCTATATTCTTCTTTAATAAAGCCGGGATCAATCACTAGTTTTTTATCAAACTTAAAAAATACTTTTATAAGCATAAAAGAAGTAAATACTAACATTAAAACTGAAATAGGAAGAGCAAACATCATCCACGAAGCAAATGATACGACAGGAGCCGATGGAAAAACAATTTTAGATATTCTCATAAATACCAGGTTTGGGGGTGTTCCGATTATGGTTGCTATTCCGCCAAGACTGCATGAGTAAGCAATGCTAAGCATAAGTATAATTGAAAAATTCTTTACTCTTTCATCCCCAAATTCAGTTTCCATTTTTTGAATTATCGCCAAACCAATCGGTAGCATCATAATAGCCGTTGCTGTGTTTGAAATCCACATTGAAAGAAAAGCGGAAGCTATCATAAATCCTATTATAATTGAGCCGGGACTTCCACCAAAGAGAGTAATAATTTTCAAAGCGATTCTTTTGTGCAGTCCCCATTCTTCCATAGCAAGCGCCAATAGAAATCCGCCGAGAAAAAGAAAAATTATTGAATTAATATATGCACCTGCAATTTCTTCTCCTCTAAGAATTCCAAACAAAGGAAATAGAATCAAAGGAATTAATGAAGTTGCCGCTAAAGGAATTGCTTCTGTCATCCAAAGGATTGCCATTAACAAAGATACCCCGGCAGTGTAAGTTATTTTTGGATTATTAGGATCGAGATTAACGAAAAGCAAAAAGAATAAGAAAACAGATACCCCGACAAAGATTCCTATTTTTGCAGATAGTTTCAATTCTTTTGTTGAATAGTTAAGTTTAAATTATAGTATTTATCAAAAAAAATCTATCTTGATTCCCAAAATGACGATACTTCATCATAGAGAACAAATCTAATTACCTGCTTTACAATCATGGTCATTTACAATATTTTGTAAATTAAATTTTTGTTCCTCTTATAGATTAAGGAGGCACCCTTGAGTAATGAAAGATCTTCCAAAGAAAGGATAATAAGAAGGGGACCTTATCCGGAATTAACTCTTCCTGCAATACTTGTCGGATACTTTCTCGGTGCAATTATAACTTTAAGCATTGGTTATGCAAGCCTGATTCTTGGCTTTTCGATAGAAGGATCCGAACTCGCAGCCATTCTTGGTTTCGGAATTTTACGTGGAATACTCCGCCGTTCAAGTATCGTAGAAAATAATATTAACCAAACAATTGCCAGTGCTGTAAATGGTGCATCAGCAGGAATGATGTTTTCTGTTCCTGCGCTTTTTATTTTACATCAAACGGGGTTTAATCCTGTGCTGATGGTATTTGGTGCAATTGCTGGCGGAGTACTTGGGATAGCGTTTATAATTCCCTTAAGGAAACAAATGATTGATTTTGAAAGGCTTCCGTATCCTGGTGGAATTGCAGTTGCAACAATCTTAAAGTCTCCAGGAGCAGGAGTTAAAAAAGCAATTTATCTTCTTTCAGGAATGTTATTAAGTGGATTAGTTAATTATATAAGTCAATCAACCGGTGTTACTGATTGGGAACTTGGCAAGCAAATTGGCTTACCGACTTTTATGAATGGAACCTGGTATATTTCTTTACTTACTATTGGAGTGGCTTACATTGCCGGCAAAGGAGGAATTTTCTTTATTATCGGTGGTTACGTTTGCTACTGGATATTGTCACCAATTCTTGCAGCAAACGGAATGCTTCTTTCAACAGATCCAAATGTTTTAAGAGTTCAACTTTTCAGACCTGTCGGAATCGGAATGCTTATCGGTGGTGCTTTAACAGGAATTGTTCTCGCTTTTCCTTTAATCATCAGTGCAATTAAAAGCATGCAAACAGCTTCTAAATTAAAAACTGCTTTGTCACAAGATGAAATGCCAATAAAGCTATTATATATTGGGATTGCAGGGGCTACAATACTTCTTATGCTAATTGCAGTTCTCTCGACAGAGCAAATCGGTATTGTACGCGGAATATTAATGGCAGTAACGGGAACTTTATGGATCTGGGTTGCTGGCGTTATATTATCAGAATGTATAGGAAGAACAAACTGGTCTCCTTTAAGCGGAATGACCTTGATAGCGGTGACAATTTTTATTTTTATTGCAAGTGGAATTGGAGATAGCGCGGCAATTATCTCTTCAGTAACGGTTGGCGCTGCTGCATGTGTAGCAATGGCTCAGGCAACAGACTTAATGCTGGATTTAAAAACCGGCTATCTGGTAGGAGCTTCTCCGAGAAAACAACAGATCGGTCAATTTCTTGGTTCCTGGATTGGACCGCTTATTGTAATGGCTCTTATTTTTATTTTGAATGGGGCTTATGTAATTGGAAGCGATAAATTGCCAGCGCCGCAAGGGCAGGCACTCGCAAGCATGATTAATGGAATACTCGGAGGTAATGTTCCAATCGAGAAATATATTTCAGGTGCCGGACTCGGCGCTTTACTTAGTTCAAGCGGAATTGGTGGACTTGGAATTCTTGTTGGTCTTGGATTTTATCTTCCTTTTAATATTGTTTTAACATACAGCATCGGAACTGCATTGAGATTAATCATTGACTGGCGCAAAGGGAAAAAATTCAGTGAAGACATTGGAATACCCGTAGCCGCTGGTTTTATAGTTGGTGAAGCACTTGTGGGTGTAGGATTTGCTCTTGCTATGGTTTTAAAAGGAGGTATGTGATGAAAAAATCAGGATATCTTTTAATAGCCATTGCTTTTCTCGGTGGCGCGTACCTAACATCTCTCGATCCTCAAAAAGTGATGTGGCAATATTTTATAACTCTTATAATACTTGGTTTCGTAGGAGTTGCTCTAATTAAAATAAGCAATAAGAAAGCTACTCATACAGAAGAAAGATTTTCAAAAAACTTATCCGATATAGAATCCAGTATCAATAATATTGTACAAAAATTGAATCAATTAAATTCACAAAAAGAAAGCATAAACACTTACGATATGAGACATAAAATAGATGAACTTCTAATTGATGATCTGAATACTTTTGCTGATGCAAGAGAAACAATCGGACACGCTTACAATTTGCAAGTATATGCCGATGTTATGAGCAACTTTGCCGGAGGTGAAAGATATCTAAACAGGATATGGTCCGCATCTGCAGATGGTTATATTGATGAAGTTAATTCTGTCCTTGAAAAAGCACTCGAACAATTCAAAGAAGCGAAAGAAAAGCTGGAGGCTGTAAAAGTGGCTTAATATAACAATTTGCATTACTTTAACTTATGACTTACATTTGCAAAAAATCTTCTCAGCTAAATTAAGAGGTTAATGTCTTATAGAAAGAAAATAAATATTTTTCTGCTGTTTTTTTACTCTTCGGTATTAATTCTGTTATCAGTAATCCTTTTCAGAAGCAATTCAGGAACACCTGTTAAAGAAAAAGTAACTTTAAAACCAACCGTAATAAAACTAAATGAATTTGGTTTTAAAGATGATTCGTTAATTAAAAAAAAGGAGAGCGTAAAACCTAACGAAACCCTCTCCGGCATTTTTGCAAAATATGATTTATCCGCTAATGAAATAGATAACATTCTCTACAACTCAAAGACAAATCTTGATTACCGTAGAATAATTGCCGGAAATAATTATTACGCTTATTTGAGTAATGATTCTTTAAGCAGGCTAAATTATTTTGTTTACGAAAAAGATCCTATCAACTATGTAGTTTTTAATCTTACTGATTCGGTTAAAACTTATTCGGGACAAAAGGAAGTTAAAACTGAACGGAAATCTGTTACAGGAGTTATTAATCATTCATTATATATAGCAATGTTAAATAATGAAGCAAGTCCTGAATTAGTAATTGAGCTTTCAGAAGTTTTTGCATGGGAGATAGATTTTTACAGGGTACAGAAAGGCGATTACTTCAAAGTAATTTATGATGAAGAATTTGTAGATGATAAACCGATTGGGATTAAAAAAATTATCGGTGCGTATTTTAATCATGATGGAGAAGATTTTTATGCAATTGAATTCAAACAAAATGACGCGATCCAATATTTTGATGAGAATGGTAAAAGTTTAAGAAAAGCTTTCCTGAAAGCCCCGGTTAAATTCAGCAGGGTCAGCTCACGGTATTCAGTTCGCAGGTACCACCCAATAGAACATAGAGTGAAAGCTCATCTGGGCACAGATTATGTCGCTCCGGTCGGAACCCCGATACTTTCTACAGGCGATGGAATAGTGATCGCTGCAACCTATTCAAGATTTAATGGAAAATATGTAAAAATCAGGCACAACAGTGTTTATTCCACACAATACCTTCATATGTCACGTATAGCAAAAGGAATACACAAAGGGGTTAGTGTTAAGCAAGGACAGGTTATTGGTTATGTCGGAATGACGGGAGAAGCGACAGGTCCCCACGTTTGCTACAGGTTCTGGAAAAACGGTTCACAGGTAGATCCGCTTAAAGCAAAAATACCTCCTTCACACCCAGTCAATCCTGATCTTCTTGAAGCTTACAACAAAAGAAAAGCACAAGTTCTATCTGAATTAGATAGCTTGAAACTACCGATTGAAAGCAAACCCGAACTCACTTCTATTCAAAATTAAATTCATAAAATAAAAAATGCCATGTCGTAGAGGCATGGCATTTTTAATCATTATCTAATACAAAAATATTATTTTAAAAGAATCATCTTCTTTGTTGAAATAAATCTCTTACCGGAAGTCCCGGTGGCATCTATTGAATAAAAATATACTCCACTGCTTAGCTGCCTTCCGTTCCTAAGAGCATTCCAATTTACAGAATGATAACCTGTTGACATATCTCCATTGAAGAGTGTTGCAATTTCCTCACCTAAAAGATTGTATACTCTTAACTTAACATTTGCATTTTCCGGTATTGCAAATCGTATTGTCGTAGAAGGATTAAAAGGATTTGGATAATTCTGAATTAGCTCAAATTGTTCGGGGACATGGGCACTTCCTTGTTCTACTCCTACTGCATTAGGATCATATTTATATGCCAAACCAAGCACACCTCTGAAACCTGTAGCACCAACTTGTGTCCCAACTCCCGTTGCTTTATCAATTTGTATTAAGGAGCTAAATTGATTTTCTTCACCGGTTGTACCATATAAAATATCATTGGGTCCAAACACAAGAGACCTG
>CAZUOC010000135.1:3067-6151 GCA_964622335.1 uncultured Ignavibacteriaceae bacterium | reverse complement strand
AATTCCTCCTTCTGGTTTGATTAGATATTTTTTCGAGTGATTTTGTTAAAGGTTCAAGACCCGCTACAAGCGGGATAGTTCCAATAGAAAAAATAAAATTTCTTCGTTTCAATTATTCTTATCAATATTTAAGGTTAAACCGAGAATGATTCTCCGCAACCACAGGTTTTAACAGCGTTTGGATTATTGAAAATAAATCCTTTGCCGTTTAATCCATCAGTAAAATCGAGTTCCATTCCACTCAAGTAAAAAAGACTTTTACCATCCACAAAAAGTTTGATGCTACTATATTCAATAATGGTATCACCTTCACGAAATTCTCCATCGAAACCGAGCATATAAGTCAGACCGGAACAACCGCCTCCTTTTACACCAACTCGCAAGCCGTAATTTTCAGGAACTTTATTTTCTTTCATTATTGCTTTTATTTGGTTTATAGCCTTTTCCGTAATTTTTATTTCGGTTTCATTCTGAACGTTAGTCATATTATGCCTTGTTGTTTGTTTAACTAAGTAACAAAAATATCTGATATATTCAAGACACCGGTAATTATAAAGGATCACCCGGTTCTGTTGTAGCAAATTCCGGGAACTCTACTCTCCATGTTTTATCAGATGTCTTTACAAATATTCCTTGCTCCTCAAGATATTTAGCGTACTCTTCAGCAATTTCCTGGGAATCAGAATAAGATAATTCCTTTCCCTTCTTTTCAAAGTATCCTTTAATTCCATAATGAAGATCTCTGAAAAAAAAGTTCGAGTTATGGAAAACAGGAGACTTAGCTTTTAAGTAACTCAAAAAAATCTGCTGCTCAGATTTTAGTTGCTCGAGATATTTATTTACTATTTTACTCATATTATCCCCTTTATATTATTTCTGTAATTGTTATATTTTTCAATAGATTATCGATTTTACTTTGTACTTTAATTAGCGGATCTCTTATCATACAGCAATCATAATGCTCGCAATCTTCAATAGAGCTTCCCTCCAACATACAATTGGTTATTTGATGTCTTGGCTCAACTGCGGAGATAATATCAATCAATGATATATCCGAAGTAACTTTGCCTAACTTATATCCGCCCTTTGCTCCCTGGATTGAAAGAACAACATTAAATCGCGTTAACTGCTGAAGAACTTTTGATACAAGCTCATAAGGCAGATTATAATTCTTAGCAATTTCTCTGGCAGTAACACAGGTTTTATTCTGTTTTAAAGCAATGTACTTTACTGCCATTAGAGCGTATTCAGATTTTTTAGATAACTTTAACATAAAATAAGACTTCTTTAGTCGGGTATAAAATTAGAGAAAAATCTCGGGAAATGCAAGAATTCAAAATGAATGTATTTTTATCTGATTAAACTTTCTGCACTTCCAGATAGAGAAGAGAATGATCTGAAAAATCTTTAATCCATTTGTCCTTTTGTGCCTGAGTTTGTTTGTCAACCCATCCACGAACATCTACTTCTGCTTTAATTCCTCCGGTCTTGTTGAATTTCTTAAACTTAAGATGTTCAGAAGCATAAACATGATCGAGATTACTCTCGGGAATTGAAGAACCAGATCCGTTGGAAAATGTAACATCGTGTGTCTTTGTTAGTCTTCTCATATCATAATAATTTTTTGCCCGGAAATCCCATCTCTTTAACTCAATTGCAGAGTCAATATCTTTTTTATAGGGGTAATCTAATCCCATACTGTTAAGATCCCCTAAAAAGATATAATTCGCATCACCGTTTGCGGCTTTATTTAAAGTCTTACGGAATTTAATAGCTCTTACAGCCATGTCGTCTCTTAGTCCAAATCCTCTTGGCGCATTGCTGCTTGCAAGGTGAAGAAAGAGCACAATGTAATGTTTATTAGCTATAGTGATTGTTACAAGTAAACCGGGTCGCATATGAGTCGTACCTGCTTTAAATTCCAGTTTCTGTGTTATGAAAGACGATAAAGATGATCTGATTCCCACAAGGATTTCCTGTGTTTCAGGACCTTCGGTAATTTGAAAAGTGTAACCAGGAAATTTTGAAGTAACAGTGCTAAAAACCTCGCTGCCTTCGACTTCGTAAAGTCCCAGCACATCAGGATTTTGTGCTTTAATGAAATTGATAACGCGGTCACTTCTTTCCGGCTTCCCCTTAAAGTGTTCAACATTCCATGATGCGATTGAAAATGCTTTTGCCATTTTGCCCTCCATTTTTTTAGATTGAAACCCAATTATATTCTATTACATTAAAAAAGATAATCATCAATATTCAGTGCCCCATGGAATATTCCTAATATATCAATATGCTCTTTATCCTTTAGAAGATAAGCAATACGGTAGTGCCCAAAAAGTAATATCCGAATGATACCATCTTGTTCATCCCGATACTTATAACCGGCTTCTGGAAATTGTTTAAGTATCTGTACCTTTTGATATATTCCATCAATGACGTTTGCTGCTGATTGATTACTATCTAACGCTATATAATCAAAAATGTCTTTGAGCCATTGATAAGCTTCTTCTGTCCACCTTATTTCTGCCATTTACGTATTCTACGATCAACTTCTTCATTTGAAATGACACGATTTTCTCTCGAATCTTTTAAACCTTTTTCAATCATCCTTTCGAAAGCTAACTCACGCATAATTTCATCATAGGTAGTATCATCCGGAAGTTTCTTAATAATATCAGTAACCTTTTCTTTTGCGTTAGACATGTTTTTTCTCCTTATTCAATGCCAATTTACTTTGCTAAAAGTAAACTCATTTTTTGTAACTATCAATAATGTAAATTAATTTTCTGTTGTTTTCACTTTATCAGTTAAATCAATAGCAACCTTATTATCTGTTTGACTGGATATATTTTTCAACAATGTTCTTAGATTTTTTATGATGTTTTGTGCCAATACCTAAAGATTATTTGTTTGCCTTCTTCCTTTCTCTCTTTTTGGCCTTAGCTAATTCAAGTTTAATTCTAAATATTTTATCAGTATACCTGTCATTTTCATTATATTTATCAAGCATCTCCAGTAGACTATTTAATGAATTATTGAGTTCTTCAGTTTCTTCGAAATGAATTCTTTCTAAATATGGGATACAAC
>CAZUOC010000135.1:0-3057 GCA_964622335.1 uncultured Ignavibacteriaceae bacterium | reverse complement strand
TCTTTGTGTATGTAGTTCATCATTTCCATTTAGAAACAATTTTATTGATTCTGAAAAGTCTATTGCTGCAGAGAAAAAACTTTTATTATTTAGGCGATTATTCCCTTGTACGAGGTAAATACTTCCCTTTGCACACGATATTTCATTATCTATTTTTTTGTTAATTATTTTTATTTCCTCTTTTAATTCTCTTCTTAAATTCTCTCTTTCAATATCAAACATCTCTCTTATATCTTTTCTAAATCCTTCTTTTATTAATGACACTTCGCTTGCAATAAACGATTGAAGTGAACTTTGTTCAATCCTAAAGGTCCGAGACTGAATAAATTGAATTACAATAGGTAAAATTATACCACTGAAAGCTAAAATTGCTATAGTTAAAGTAATAAGTTGTTGGAAGGAATCAGAATAAAAAGAATTAACCCTTTCAATTATTTGTAAAGAATCCATAAGATTTCCTCAATAATTTTTGAATTTAAATTGTATTTAAAAAAATCAAATCCTCGCCCCAAGGATATTAAGAGATTATTTGGGGTGTCCCATTCGAATCGCAACTATAACTTATATTTTTTGAGAAAGAGAAACAAGAGGAATGCAGCGTAAAACAAATCATTTGAATGATTGTATGGATGAATGGTTGAATGAGGTTTCCTGCTTAGATTCATTCAATCATTCAGACAATCAGCCATTCAAGTACAGAATTTTAGGAAGCGGCTAAAACCCCATCAAAGCGATTGAGTTTTTTGCGAAGTCTACAAGAGGCGTGAAGTAAATTCCAAATAAGAATATTGGAACGAGTAAAACTATTACCATAGCAAAAGCAGAAGGGGAGATGGGAACAACCGGTGCTTCTTTTTCAGGTCTTATTAAATATAAATTCTTTAACACTTTGATATAGTAATAAAGTGACACAACTGTGTTTAGCAGCGCAATAACAGCAACTGCGATCATCTTAGCATCTACAAGAGCAATAAAGAGATAAAGTTTTGCTATAAAGCCTGCCGTTGGTGGAATACCGGTCAAAGAAACAAGAAAAACTGCAATAGAAAATCCAAGGAAAGGCATCGAGTATCCGAGTCCCTTATAATCATCAATTTCTTCGCTTCCAATTTTGTTGGCAATTATCATAACAACAAAGAAAGCGCCAAGATTCATAAATGCATAAATAGCAAAGTAAATAAGTATTGCAGTTAATCCCTGGTCGGATAAAACTGCAAGACCGAGAAGCAAATAGCCTGCGTGTGCAATACTGGAATAGGCAAGAAGTCTTTTCATATTGCTTTGCCAGAGTGCAGCAAAATTGCCGAGAGTCATTGTCACTATCGAAATAAGTATCAGCAAACTTTTCCAATCAATAACATTAAGCAAATGCCAGTAACCGGAAGCATCCACAGAATCAATAAATGTTACTTTGATAAATCTAATCAGCAAAGCAAAGCCTGCTGCTTTACTTGCAATCGATAAGAAAGCGGTAATTGTTATAGGAGCGCCTTCATAAACATCGGGAGTCCAGAAATGGAAAGGCGCAGCGGAAATCTTAAATCCAATTCCAGCAAAAATTAAAACGCAGGCTAACCAGAAAATAAATCCGCCGAACTGGGGCAAATGTAAAAATGAGTTCAGCACATAAAGATTTGTCGTTCCTGTCAAACCGTAAACAATAGAAATACCGAAAAGCATTATTCCACTCGATGCGCCGCCATAAATAATATATTTAAGTGAAGCTTCACTGTTCCGCAGTGAATGTTTTGTAAAGCCGGCAAGAACATAAGATGATAAAGATAAAAGCTCCATTGAAAGATAAATCAGGATAAGATCTGCAGAAGAGATCATAAAGAACATTCCGAGTATCATTCCGAAGATAAGTGTGTAATACTCTCCCCGGCGGTCAGATGCTTCTTTTATTTCATTTGATGAAAGAGAAAAAAGTACAATAATAATCGAAGCAACTATAACAATTATTTTAAAGAATGCACCGAACGGGTCGGCGGTCATCATTCCCATAGAGCCATTTGTAGTAGAAGAAATCGCATTAAAGCTGAACTGCTCAATTACAAAAAATGATGCAACGATTAATCCGGTAATTGAAATCCAGGGAAGAAGAGATTTGTTCTTTCCCATTATTAAATCAGTTGTAACAATAAGAACAATTACAACCGCAATTACAATTTCTGGTTTAATGTATTGAATACTATTTATTAAAGATTGAAAATTCACTTTGCTTTCTAAAAAATTATTTATTCAATTTTGTCATGCTGAATTTATTTCAGCATCTTTTTTATTTCAGGAGATTCCGAAACAAGTTCGGAATAACCTATCAGCAATTAAAATCCTCCTAATGATCCGTAAAGCACTTGTGCGTCATTCATAAACTTAACCATTGCATTAACCGATGAATTCATCAGGTCAAGCATTGAAGAAGGATAAACTCCCACAAAAATTATTATTGCAGTTAACGGAATAAACATTACGTATTCTCTGAAATTAAGATCAGAAAGAGTTGACCATTTTTCTCTTAATCCGCCAAGAAAAACTCTTTGCAATGTCCAGAGCATATAACCAGCGCCCAGAAGAATTCCAAGTGTAGAAATTATAGTTAATACTCTTATCAACTCTGAACCAAAGGCACCGAGAAATACAAATGATTCAGAAATAAATCCACTTAAACCGGGAAGACCAATTGCTGCAAAGAATGCTACAGTTGTAAATCCTGTATAAATGGGCATTTGAGTAGCAAGTCCACCGAAATCATCGAGTCCACGTGTATGAGTTCTATCATAAATAACTCCAACAATTAAGAAGAGCATTGCAGTGATAGTTCCGTGATTAAACATCTGGAGAACAGCTCCTGAAATTCCCAAAGTATTAAGAGAAGCCATTCCAAGCATAACAAAGCCCATATGTGAAACAGAAGAGTATGCAATCAACTTCTTAAAATCTTTCTGAGCCATTGCACATAATGCACCGTAAATAATATTTATCATTCCGAACAGAGCAATATACCAGATGAGTTCGTTAGTAATTTCAGGAAATACCGGAAACGATATTCTTAATATT